>WFSU01000187.1 GCA_015485845.1 Nitratifractor sp.
ATCGATGCGAAAAGTGATGGCTCAACAATGAGCATGTGGACACCTGTGCTATAATGCCGGTGAGAATATCCTCGACTTACCTGCTGTCCACATACAACCGGCGGCGGTGGCCAAATGCTCCGGCGGGGACAGACAGAGCAAAAGGGATAAACTATAGTGATTTGGCGCTAAGACTTGGACTAACTAAAAGAGTGAAAGAAACAAAATATGGGCTCCTTGGAGTTAAAGTAAACTTTTATGGTAGAGATGTCGGTGAACCAACATATGAACTTTTTGATGATGAGAAATTAGAAGAATTTGTAGAAAATACCAAAACTGCTATTCTTGAAAAACTTGAGATAATTGACAAGTATCTTGACGTATGAAAACTTTTACAGTAGAAGTATCCGGCGAGCCAAAAACCAACAAAACTGCCATCACGTTCATCTCATTTGGAAAAGCAGTTGAACAGTTGACACAAAAATTGCGTGAGCGAAATTCTCAGGTTGACATATGTAACAATGTGGAGACACTTATCAATCAGCGCTTGGGGAAGATGAGGTCGGAGGCGGTGTTTGTCGTGTGGGACGGGGAGGATGCCGAAGGGGGCGAAGCACTTGTGCAGGTTGACAAACAATTACGGGAAAGACACCTGGAGGTGCTGCGCGTTATGGTTGTTCCACGCAACAGTACATTATTGGATCGGTCAGGAGTAGTTGTCGAGGTGGACTTTGCTGATGGGGTGAGCGAGAGTATCCATCGGATTGAGGGGATACTTCGGAGTATTTATATACACGGAGGTGAGGGGAATGCCGAGGCGATACTGCCTTTTTTCCCGAATTTCATGGAATGGATGAATACTCTGCATAAAACGTGGATGGGGTATGGACATACCCATGAAGGCGACAATCCATATCTCGTGGCTATTCAAAGAGCCCTTAATCCTTCGCCCATTGGACTCAAACAATTCAATATCATATTCACCTATGTATCTGTCGCACCAAACTACAACCTAAAAAAAGTATTCGATGCCATAGAGTGGATTGAAGAACAGGTGGATGATGATGTTGATTTCAGCTTTGCTGTCTATCCGGATGATGAGGTGGCAGAGGGTGAAGTGCGCGTGGTACTTGTCGGCGGTGAACTGTCGTATGACTTTTGGAATATGCCCGAAATAGAAGATCTAACCCCAGTCAACAACATCTAAATGCCCTACACCCTAACCGCCCGTATGGGCAATCTCGTCACAGAGCCGGATGCGACCTTTGTCGTCAATGCTTCCAATACGCAGCTGCTGCTGGGCAGCGGTGTTTCGATGGCGTTCAAGCGTCATTGCGGAAGCGGGCTCGAAGCGGAGATGCAGCGCAGGCTGGATGCCATCGACGGGGGCATTTGTCCCGGCGATGTCATCGCTACATCATCGGGTGAAGCGACCAATTTTCGCTACGCCCTCCATGCGGCTGTGATGAACTACGATCCCGGTGTCCGTCGGCATGAGAAATTTCCGACCTTGGACATCATCCGTACGATTCTGGAAAACATCGAACCCTATCTATCGTGGTACGCTGCGCACCATTCCCCGCAGATGAAACTCGTCTTGCCGCTGCTTGGATGCGGAGCAGGCGGGCTGGACAAGCGGGAGGTGCTGGGGGTGTATCGGGAGTTTTTCGCACGGGACGCGGTGTATGCGTGTGAGGTGGTGGTGTATGGGTATGGGGCTGAGGATTATGGGGTGATACAGGATGCGATAAGAAGGACTAAAATTTGACAAAACACACATCGTGTGTTATATTTCTCAAAAAGGAGGTTGACAATGACAGCTACTGCCAATCAGAAAGTTCGTACCAATGTCTACCTTGATGCCGAGATGAAAGCAAAAGCACAGGAGATATTCAAACATTACGGCATGGGGTTGAGTGATGCTTTCAACATCTTTTTGTCTCAGTCGGTGATGGAGCGAGGTATCCCCTTTGATGTCAAAATTCCCAATGAAGAGACTGCCAAAGTCATCGAAGATGCCCGCAAAGGCAAAAACATGACCCGCGTATCACTCGATGAGCTCAGGAGCAAAGTCGGTGCTTGACCTTGCCATTCACAAGGGCTTTGTCAAAGGGGGTACAAAAAGCCAAACTCAACCCAACCAATCTGGCAAAACTCTTTTTGTATATTGCCTTGCTTTTAGAGGAGCAGGAGTTGCCATCGGAGGCCAGAGACCATGACCTATCTGGCGCTTATAAGGATACCAGAGAATTTCATATCAGTGGAGATCTACTGGTAGTGTACCGGATCGAAGATGGTGCATTGCAGCTTTTGAGGATCGGAACCCATTCGCAACTGTTTGGGTGAAACGTCAACTTGCCCTATCAATTTAAAAAAGACTCCACCACCCAATACACCACCGGCAACGTCCCGAAACTAAGCACAATCCCATACCCCAGCACCGAAGCGACAAACTGCCGGTTGAGATTGGCGAGGATGGCCATGGTCGCCGAGGAGACCATGGGTGCCATGCCCGCCTCGAAGACACTGACGCGGGCAGCAAGATCGTGGTGGCCGGCAAGGAGGAAGAATCCCAGAAGCAGAGCCGGAGCTATAATGAGTTTGATCAGCATGGCAAAGAGAAAGGGGCGAGTTTCGTGGGGGGCGAAGCGAAGCCGCAGCTGGAGGCCGATACTGAGCATGGCGGCTGGGGCGAGGCTGGCGGCGAGACCCTCCAGCGGGACGGCGAGCCAGGAGGGGTAGTGGATGCCGATCAGGAAGAATGAAATAATCAGAGCGGGAAAGGCCGGGAAAGTGACGATCTTCCTCACAATGCGGATCGGGGAGACGCTCTGGCTGGTGTAAAACGCCAGCACCACCACCCCGATCGTCGAGAGGATCAGGAAGGAGCCGACTTGATCGTAGAGGAGGGTGTAGGGCAAGCCCGATTCACCGAAGAATGCACGGGTAAACGGGACACCGAGGAAGGAGGTGTTGCCATAGGGGACGGTAAAGAGCAGAGCGCCGACAATCTCCCGCCGCCACTGGGCGATGCGACCGACGATAACCACCGCCAGCGACGAGAGGAGGAAAAGCCCCCAGGCACTGAGTACCGGCGTCCAGACCGAAGCGTCAGGGTTGATCCGGGGGATATACACCAGCACCAGCGCAGGGAGGGCGACGTAGATAACGTAGCGGTTGAGCCACAAACTGAGGACTTCACCACGTGCTGATGGGAGCAATCGACGGAGGAGATATCCGCCGGTGAGGGTAATGAAGAGGATCAGAATGGAGGACATGGACAAGTCTTGGAATGAATTAATGTGCTCGGATATTTTTAATCGTCATCGTCTCAAACTGACCCAGATTGCCGACCTTGGTATCGTGGGTGATGAAAGCCGCACTCCCCGCCCGTACAGCCGAATGTAGTACCATCAAATCCTCGAAATCATCCAAGCGTTTTTCGTAATAGCTGTGTTTAGCCATGACAAAATCGGATGGGTTGAGATAAAAAGGGGTGATCTCTGTGCTGAGTGCATCGATCGCCTCGACAACGCGCAGAGGATCGACCTTTCGGCGTTCGGTCAGGATATAATAGATCGTCGTAATTGCATCGGCAGTGAAGTAAAAGGTGATACGCGTATCGTCTTTGTGTTCAAGGTACCATTCTACTGTTTGGGGCGAAGTAGGGCGTGTGGTATCCAGCAGATCGAGGCAGATATTGGTATCGAGGAAGAAGATCACGCTTTGTCGCTTCGAGCAAGTTCTTTTCGCATTGTTTTGTAGCTTTCATCCCCAATTGCGCCATCAAGCATCCCGATAAACGATCCGGTACGTTTGTTGGCACTCTCTTCGATCTGCTTCAGTATGGCCGGCTCCTTGGTAATCGCTTTAAAATAGAGCGTAATCGCTTCGGTGAGATTTTTGTGGTGTGCATGGATTACTTGCTGTGCTTTTTCGATGACCTCCTTGTCGATTAAAAAGTTTTTGCGTACTCTGATTGCCTGCATTGCATATTCCTTTTTTATGTATATCTTCTGTATGTATGATACACAAATTCACAGAAAAAAGCAAATGGTATTGTCGCCGTACAGAAACTCTTAATCACCCTTTGGGTATAATCCTCTCCCCTATTTCTGTACGCAAGTATGGATAGGCATAGGGAACTGCGTGAAGAATCTTTGGCTGATTGGTACGGATCATCCAAGGGTTGGTTGGGACATCGTTGCTCGGCAACCGGCTCTCTCAACCACGCAAACACTACGTACAAAAAACATCAGGAGACCCTCTATGAAGGTAAGACCCTCGGTCAAAAAAATGTGCGATGACTGTAAAATCATCAAGCGCAAAGGCGTCGTCCGCGTGATTTGTAAAAATCCAAAACACAAACAGAGACAAGGATAAGCATGGCTCGTATTGCAGGGGTTGACTTGCCCAAGAGCAAGCGTATGGAATATGCGTTGACCTATATCTTCGGAATTGGTCTGACTACATCACGCAAAATCCTCGATGCCACCGGTATCGACTACAACAAGCGTGTCCACGAACTCACCGATGCTGAAGCAGCGGTCATTCGTAAAGAGATCCAGGACAACTATCAGGTGGAAGGGGACTTGCGTAAAAAAGTCGCCATGGACATCAAAGGCCTGATGGACCTCGGAAACTACCGTGGACTGAGACATCGTCGTGGACTTCCCGTTCGTGGACAAAAGACCAAGACCAACGCACGTACCCGCAAGGGCAAGCGTAAAACTGTCGGCGCAGCGTAAGCAGGAGTAGCAGAGAATGGCAAAGAAAAAAGCAAAAAAGAATATCGCAAAAGGTGTTGTCTACGTCGCAGCGACGTTTAACAACACAGTGATCACTGTCACCGATGAGATGGGCAACGTCCTCGCATGGAGCAGTGCCGGAGCCCTCGGCTTCAAAGGGAGCAAAAAATCAACTCCTTATGCTGCACAGCAAGCGGTCGATGACGCCATGGCCAAAGCGATGGAACATGGTATCAAAGAGGTCGGGATCAAAGTCCAGGGCCCCGGTTCGGGTCGTGACACTGCCGTCAAATCGATCGGTGCTGTTGAAGGAATCCGCGTGACATGGTTCAAAGACATCACGCCTCTCCCTCACAATGGCTGCCGCCCGCCCAAAAAGCGCCGCGTATAATATTGAGGTATTTTTGGCAACAACGTATCGTTGGCATTGCACGGCAATGCTCTTGAATTAGAGAAACAGAAAAAAGGTAATACTATGGCAAGATACAGAGGTCCAGTTGAAAAACTTGAGAGACGGCTGGGTGTCGATCTCGGACTCAAAGGTGAGCGACGCCTCGCGGGCAAAAGTGCCCTCGAGAAGCGCCCCTATGCACCGGGTCAGCACGGACAACGACGCACAAAGATCAGCGAATACGGTCTGCAGCTGCGTGAGAAACAAAAAGCAAAATTTATGTATGGCGTGAGCGAGAAGCAGTTCCGCGCACTCTTTGCCGAGGCGAACCGCCGCGAAGGGAACACCGGATCACTCTTGATCACCCTCCTTGAGCAGCGTTTGGATAACGTCGTCTACCGCATGGGATTTGCGACCACACGTGCCGCTGCCCGTCAGTTTGTCAATCACGGTCACGTCCTCGTCGACGGCAAGCGTGTTGACATCCCTTCTTACCGCGTCAAACCCGGTCAGAAGATTGAGATCCGCGAGAAGAGCAAGGCCAACCCCCAAATCCTTCGCGCTATTGAATTGACCAACCAAACCGGTATGGTCGAGTGGGTAGATGTAGACAAAGAGAAGCTGTTTGGTCTCTTTACCCGCATCCCTGAGAGAGAAGAGGTATCGATCCCGGTAGAAGAGCGCTTGATCGTCGAGTTGTACTCCAAGTAATCCAAAAGGTTAGCCCATGAAAAAAATTAAAGTTGCACCTTTCCTGCCAACCGAAGTCGAAGTCAAAGAGATCAGTGAAAACAATGCGCAGATCATCGCCTATCCTTTCGAAAACGGCTACGCGGTGACACTGGCGCATCCTTTGCGACGCTTGATCCTCGGTAGCTCGATTGGGTTTGCACCTATTTCGCTTGCGATCGAAGGGGCCACGCATGAGTTTGACTCGATCCGTGGTATGCACGAAGATGTGGCCATGTTCATCATCAACCTCAAAAGCATCCGTTTCCAAATTAAGAATGATCTTGATCGTGTTAGCGTCAGTTACGCCTTCAAGGGTCCCAAAGAGGTCACGGCAGCTGATTTGATCAACGATCAGGTAGACGTCATCAACGATGACGTGGTTCTGGCTACCTTGAATGAAGATGCGGAACTGAACTTCACCATCGAGATCGCCAAAGGGATCGGATACGTTCCGAGCGAAGACCTCGCCGATACGGTTGAGGAGGGGAGCATCGCACTCGACGCTTTCTTCACTCCGGTACGCAAGGCCAACTACGCTATCGAGAACGTCCTGGTCGAGGACAACCCCGACTACGAAAAGATTGTCTTTGACATCGAAACCGACGGTCAAATCGCTCCGGTTGAAGCCTTCGCCAATGCGCTCAACACTATGAGTAAGCAAATGTCGGTCTTCAACGGTGTACTTGACGTTGATATCGAGAGTACCCCCACCCGCAAAAACGGTGGCAATGAGCTCAAGCCATTCCTCGTCGGCGTTGACTTCCTCGGGTTAAGTGCCCGCAGTTTCAACTCGCTGGATCGCGCCGGGATCAAGTATCTCGGTGAGTTGGTGCTCATGAGCGAAAACGAGCTCAAGAACATTAAAAACCTCGGCAAGAAATCACTCGATGAGATCAAAGAGTGCCTGAATGAGCAAGGCTTTGGTGAAGGGCATGAATTGCCGGAAACCATCCGCACTGCCCTCGCCAAGAAATTAGAACAATTAAAAGCATAAAAGGACTCCCATGAGACATAAGCATGGTTATCGTAAACTGAGCCGTACCTCCGCTCACCGCGCTGCGCTGCTGAAAAACCTTTCAATCGCGCTGACCGAGCATGGACGGATCGAAACGACCCTCCCAAAAGCCAAAGAGCTTCGCCGTTACTATGAGCGTCTCATCACCAAGGCATCTGCCGGTGATTCAAACGCGCACCGTGCGATTTTTGCAATGCTCCAGTGCAAAGCCAGTACGCAAAAACTGGTCGAAGAGATTGCGCCCGAATACAAAGAGCGCAACGGTGGATACACCCGCATCATCAAGACCCGCACCCGCCGGGGTGACGCCACACCAATGGCGATCATCGAGCTGGTATAACCCTCCTGTTTCCCGAGCCTCGGTGCTCGGTAAACTTTTACCCTTCCCCCCTTCTTTCTACCACCTGAGCAATCTGAGTTGCGTTATCCTTTGGATAAATAGTGTAAAATACTATGACGAATGATATTACAAGAGGAGCACTCCGTATCGATGAACAACAAACAAATTTTATTGCAGCGTGCCGAGGAACAATTTTTGCGCAGAGACTACAACAGCGCCTTGAAAATCTATGGGCTGATTCTCAAGGATCATCCTCAATTTCAGGAGGCAGAGGTCGGAGCTTACCTCAGCGATATGGGGTTGGAAAACGATGAAGATGCTCAGGCATTGTTCGACTATTATCAAGTCATCAAAAAGTCCAACACTGACGCCAACGAAGTGATCAGCAATCTCATGCAGGCGATCCACTCGACGCGGGTTGTGATCCAGCATGCTTTTGGTGAAGCCAATCAAAACAAAGTGTACGAGAACGGAATAGCTTACGCCGATTTTATCCAGTCGGTCGAAGACAAAGGGGACTTCAAGCAGGCTTTTGAAGACATCATGTTCTCCACAAGGGTCGTGATCACAACCAAAAAGGACTTCATCGATTTTATGCAGCGCCTCATTGGCGCAGGCTACTATGACATGGTACTGGGCTACCTTGATTCTCTGGCAGGCGATCCGGCATACGATCAAGACATTTACGCACTGTACCGTCTCATCCCAAAGGAAGCATAGTGCGTATCCCTTTTGCCTATCAGGGGTATCAATTCCTGACCGATAATACCGCCGAGATTGATTCGCAGACACTTTTCCTCAAGACAGCTCAGAATGCTCACTATTATGAAACCCTCGGGGAGAGACCCGAGCACATTACCCCCAAGGAGCTTGGCACAGTATGGAAGCTTGAATCACTGCAAACGGTTGGGATCACTGGTACCAACGGCAAGACGACAACAGCCGCGTTACTCTACTCATTTTTAAACGACCTCGAAGCCCCTTGTGCTCTTCAGGGAACACGGGGATTTTTCGCCGGGGATACTCGTCTGGACGAAAAGAGCATGACTACCCCCTCCATTCTTGAGACGATGCATAATATGCACCGTGCACGCGAGCACGGTTGCACCCATTTTGTGATGGAGGTCAGTTCTCATGCGATCGATCAGGAGCGGATCGAGGGGATCGAATTTGCCCTGAAGATTCACACAAACGTCACCAGTGATCATCTCGATTATCACGGTACCGTCGAAGAGTATCGCCGGGTCAAGAGTCGGTTTTTTGCTGATGAATCCCCCAAGCTCCTCAACAAAGATGATATCAAGCATATCGAGTATAATCCGAAAAATTCTTACAGCTACGGTGTGGACGCTCCGGCGACGTTTAGTGTGATTGCCTACACGCTGCGAGGCGGCATCACGGCCGGGATCCGCTACTTCAACGAAGAGGCGACGTTTCACTCCAACCTCATGGGCTTTTTCAATCTCTTTAATCTTACAGCAGCCGTCTCAGCAGCCAAGATCCTCACCGGAAAACCGCTCCAGGATGTGTGCGATGTGGTCGAAAACTTCAGAGGAGTAAGCGGTCGGATGGAGGTGGTGAGTACGGATCCACTGGTGATCGTCGATTTTGCCCACACTGATGATGGGATACGGAATGTTCTTGAGAGCCTCAAAGATCAGGAGATCACCGTGGTCTTTGGCGCTGGAGGGGATCGGGACAAAACCAAGCGCCCGAGAATGGGAGCTGAGGCAGGACGGTTCGCCAACCGGATCTTTGTCACGAGCGACAACCCCCGCAGCGAAGATCCGATCCAGATCATCGAAAAGATCCTCGTGGGACTGCGCGGCAAGGAGAATGTCACTGCTGTCCCCGATCGACGCCTGGCGATTAAAATGGCGCTTGAGAGTTTGAACCCGGAAGAGATCCTGGTGATTCTCGGCAAAGGGGATGAAGAGTATCAGGAGATCGCCGGGGTGAAGCACCCCTTTGATGATCGGGAAGTGGTGCGGGAGTTGTTGGGGATTGCTTCCTAACGAAACTATTCATTTCGCGCAGGGTGCGCAATTGCGCACCAAATCGCAACGCGACTTATCTGGAAGTGAAGGCTTCAGCCTCACCTTGAGGTGGCCACGTACTTTTAAGCTTTGGGTGGGACTAAAGTCTCCACTTCCAAGGCAAGAACCGTTGGAAGGTGTGCTATTGCAGACCCTACGCGGGATAAACAAATTTGTACATTACCCCAATGTTTTCAAAAATGCCAGAAGTCCCTCAATAATCTCCTCGGGTGTCGGAGGGCAGCCGGGGATGTGATGGTGGATGGGGAGATGGGCGGCGGCAGGCCCTTTGATGGCGTAGGTTTGGGTGAAGGGAGCCTCGAGAAGGGGGCAGTCTCCGAGGATGATGCACCATTTGGGTTCGGGGATTTGCTCCCAGGCATCGAGGACGTGAGGGAGCATGTTGAAGGTCATGACCCCGCTGAGGAGCATCACATCGGCATGGCGCGGGCTGGCGACGAAATGGATCCCGAGACGCTCGAGGGCGTAGTAGGGGTTGCTCAGGGCGTTACACTCTGCTTCGCAGGCGTTGCAGCTTCCGCTGTCCACCATTCGGATTGCCAATGACCCTGCAAAATGCTTGTGAATACCTTTTTTCAACTCCTTGCGCAGCGCTGCCATCTCCTCTTCCCACTCGGGATGCTCCGTCACAATGCCCCGTTTGGCACGCTGTTCCCAAAATCTCACCATCGTGATCCCTCCAAATATTTTTTCATTACGATATCGTCCTTCATATTATCCGTTCGGCACCACTTAGGAGTAGGGACTTCAGTCCCGTGAAGCAAAGCTGAGGCTTTTGAATCAAGTCTTCAATTTGAAACAACGGGACTAAAGTCCCTGCTCCTGATGCGCCATCTACCCTCTACCCTCTCATTCATAAATCATTCCCCGCGTAACTCAAATCGCAACTCTTGTTGATCAAAGGAAAGTCGGCGATGATGTTACCCGGCATCATCCGATGAAGTACCTGCCAGTTGACGAAGCTCGGATCGCGGACGAAGAAGCGTTTGACCTTGCCCTCTTTGAGGTCGGCTGTCAAGTAGAGTTCGCCAAGGGGACTTTCGACAAAAGCTTCGTAGCGGCCATCCTTGATCGTGCCCCATTTCTCTGTATCGATGGGCACTACTTGCTCAGCTAAATGTCGGACAAGGGTAAGGCTCTGAGCCATTTCCCGCAGACGCACATGAAATCGGGCAGCGACATCTCCACCGGTTTCGGTGATACATTCCCAACCCAGCTCCCGGTACCATGGCGTATCCCGTCGATCCAGTGGAAGGCCACTGGCGCGGGCGACCACCCCGACGGCATCATACGTGCGGGCATCGTCGTGACTCAGGATGCCGGTAGTGTCGAAGCGATCCCAGAGAGAAGGGACATCGAGAATCCAATCGGAGAAGGTCTGGAGTTCCTGCTCCAATTGCTTGACCCATGCAAGAAGTTGCTGTGGGTCATAAGCAGCCGGGATGTCTTGCCGCACAGCACCAAAGCCGAAACGATGTCCGGTAAGCCTCTTCAGCTGACGACGGGCATCCTCGGCGAGGCGGGAAGCGATAGCAAGAGCGGTTCCAAATCCGGCATCGTTGGGGATGAAGCCCAGATCGGTCAGGTGGTGGACGATCCGCTCCATTTCAAGGAGCAAGGCATGGTAGCAGCGCAGCGACTCGGGGAGCTCGGTACGGGTGGCTTGCAGGAGGATGTCCCGCCATGCGATCTGATACGCGAGGCTCTCTGTCCCGCTGATCCGCTCTACAATCGGCCAGGCATGCAGAGGATTGGTTCCCTCAAGCATCTTCTCTATCCCTCGGTGTTTGTAGAAATGACGCACTTCGAGGTGGAGGATCCGCTCTCCGGCTTGAGAAAATTGGAAGTGCCCCGGCTCGATGATCCCGGCATGGATGGGACCGACGGGGACTTCAAACACGCCATCCCCGTCAACCGTCTCGTACGGGTAAGGGTGAGCTGCGATTGGGGTGAGGCTTTGTGTCGCATCAAACGAGGCGAGCAGAGGGTGTGTGTTGCTTGGGAAATACTCCTGCTGCACCAGAGGCCGGGTGTCCCACGCCCCCTCCAGTCGAAGGCCGAAATCATCCTGCATCTTTCGCTCAAACCAAATAGCTGCAGGATGTTCAGCCGCGAGGCTGGAGAGGATCGGAGCCTTTTTGGGGAGGTGGAGGGTTTCGGTGGTGTCGGCGTAGCGGGTGATCACTTCGAAATGGTCGGCATGTTCGATGGCGTAGCGTGCGATGAGGCGGGAAGAGGTCATCCGATGCTCCTGAGGAAGGTCATGGAGGCCGGCAGCAATAGAGCCACCAGCCCGAGGGCAAAGAGGCTCAGGGCGGCCACTTCACTGGCATAGACCCGCTTGGGCTCGACTTCTCCTTCGTATTTCATCGATTGATAGAGGGAGACAAAACGGTAAAAGATCACCGAGAGGAGAATCAACAGCAGCAGAATCGCGCCGATCATGGCGAGGAGGTGATGACTCTGCTCCGCCATGTCGATCATGGCGCCAAATCCATAGATTTCCGAGAAAAACATGGGGCTTGGCGGCAGGGAAATGATCGCGAGGAGAAAAAGGGTGACCAAATAATAGAACAGGGTTCCCCGCACTCCGCCGTAACCTCGCAGAGCCCCGGATATGTGATAGCGTCCCCGGGACTCGAGGACGCCGGTGGAGAGGAAAAGGGCGGGCTTGAGAAATGCATGTGCCCCAAAGTGGAGCAACGCGGCAAACGTCCCACCGCTGACCCAGAAGAGGGCGATGAGTGCCATGTGCTCGACACCGGAGAGACTGAAGAGGCGGACGAAATCTTTGGCACGGTAGATGAGGAACGCGACGATGAAAATCGTCACGAGGGCGTAGACAAACACATACCCAAGCAAATGACTGCGGTTGATCACCTCTGCGATGCGGCTGAAGCGGAAAAATCCGGCAATAACCGCACTCTCAAGGATGCCGCTGAAGAGGGCAGCTATGGGGTAAAAGGCAGCCCGCTCGATGTTGGCCAGCCAGAGATTCATGGGGAAGAAGCCCATCTTGACAAACATCCCCATTGTCGCGATGGCAAAGCCCATCTCAAACAGATAAGGAGAGGGGATGCTGCGGGCATGGAGCCGAAGGGCATCGAAATACATGGCATCTTCTCCGAGTACCGGTTTGGCCGAAGCGTAGATGAGGATGATCCCGAAGAGGACAAGCGAAATGGCAATGGCACCGACGATCATGTAGTTCCACGCTTCTTTGCGTGCGGCGGGTTGGCGGCTGGTTTTGATCATATACACGGTCGAGAGGGTCGCCATCTCGAGCCCGATCCAGAAGATCCCCATGTGGTTGGCAAGGATCGAGACGGTCAGGCCAATCCAGAACAGGGCGAAGAAGCGGTAAAAGCTCCGGATCGCCTTTGGCGTGACGTTGACATGCTTGTCGAGGGTCATCAGGGCGAGGGTGACGCCGATCCCGACGATGGAGGAGACCAGCAGGATGTAGGTGTTGAGGTCGTCAGCGATCAGGGCGTGTCCCCAGAGTGGATACGGTTTGGGGAGGCGAAACAGCTCAACGATGGGGATGAGGATCGCAAACGAACTCAACGGGAGGAGGCGGCGAGCCATTGGGTGGAGGAAAAAGCTCGCGACAAACATGATCGCAGCCGGAAGGAGCAAAAGCAGAAGCATCATGAGGTCACCTCCTCGTTGCGCAGAAGCAGATTGATGACCACGATGGCCATCAGCAGGTCAAAGAATATCCCCAACTCCACCAGCATCGGCATCCCGCCGGTGGCGGTGGTTCCGAGGAGAAAGAGGGCGTTTTCCATGCTCAAAAATCCGATGATCTTGGGGGCAATGTTACGGTGTTCCATCATCAGAAGCAGCGCCAGAAAGAGTGAGGAGATGCTCACGGCAACGTAGTTGGCGTTCCCCTCGACCATGTGGCTGATGGGTTCGGCGAGGTAGAAGGTGAAGACGAGGATCGCGGGGATGAGGATGATGGCATATTGGATCCGGATGTTGGGGGTGATTTGGCGGACGAGTCCGAGGTGCTGGCTGAGGCGCTTGAGGAAAAAAGGGATGCCGACGGCTTTGACGATCAGCGTAATCGTTCCGCTGAGGATCATCCCCCGATCATCGAGACGGCTTCCCAGCTCGATGGCGAGAATCCCCAGTGTCAGGGAGTTGAGAGAATACCACAGCAGGAGGCGATAGAGCCGCGTCGTAAAGAGCGCAGTAATCAACGTCGCCAGAAATAATCCAATGAGAAAATCGGTCATACGTTACGCTCCCAACACATAATAAGTAATCAGCGACAAGAAGGCAAACACAATCGCTACCCCGAGAAGGTTGGGGACTTTGAACAAGCGGAGCTTGGCGGTGTTGACCTCCACAAGGGCGACGACGACGGCCACCAGAAGCAATTTGCCGACAAAAATAGCCAAGGCTAACACAGGAGAAAACTGGAGTCCGAACGGAAGAAACAGGGAGACAAACAGGGAGGCGAAGATGACAAATTTGATTGACGCAGCTGTCTCGATGATCGCGAGATAGATGCCGCTGAGGTCGAGGATCATCGCTTCGTGCACCATCGTGAGCTCGAGGTGGGTCTCCGGGTTGTCCACCGGGATCCGGCCGTTTTCTGCCAGCAACAGGATGAAAAAACTGATCCCGGCAAAGAGGAAACTCGCCATATGATGGGTGGGGAAGTGGTGGGCGAGGTTGAGCCCGGCCTTGGCAACCCCGAGATCCCCGGCCATCATTGAGACACTGAAGATCGTCAGCACCATTGCCGGCTCGACCAGTGCTGCGATGAATGCCTCACGGCTGGCGCCGATCCCGCCGAAACTACTCCCGCTATCCAGCCCGATGAGCATCAGGAAAAAGGTCGAGAGGGAGAGGAGCCCCGTGAGAGTGAAGGCATCGACGACATTGATATAGTAGGCATGCTCTGCTGCCGGAGGGAGGAACAGTAACGCCACCAGCAGGGGAGCGAGGACGAGAAAGGGTCCAATGCGGGTGATCGCACTGGCCTCATCACTCAGTACGGTTTCTTTGTGTAGGAGCTTGGCGGTATCCCGGTATCCTTGCCAGATCGAAGCGGGACGCTTGAAAAGAATGCGCATTTTTAATGCCTTGATGAGACCAAGCAGCAGTGGTGCGATCAGCAATAGGATCGTCAGCGTGAGAAGATAGAGGATCATCTCTTCTCTCCGATGATGAGGATTTTGATACTGATGAGCATCACCACCGATTCGAGTATGAACGTCGCCCAGCTGAAGGTGTGGGCGAAGATCCGGTAGCTGAAAAGGACGGTGAGCATGAGGTTGAAGATCATCGCTGCGTAACGGGTCTGCTCGAAGTGGGCGAGCCGGTAGATCCAGTAACTGATCCCATTGGCCAGCCGTGCCGTGCGGGTATAAAGAGCCGTTTCAAACAAGGGGCGGACATGGACGGAATAATGACGCGGAGCTCGGAGATGTTCTCCTTCGGGATGGGGTGCAGAATGGAGATGTTCTTCGGGACGGTAGAGCCAGTCAAAAAAGCGGCGGATCGGCCCGGCAAACCCTGTAGCCGAGTACTGGGTGCGGGCACCGGTACGGTAGCCGCAAGCCCAGGTGCGGTGGAGGCGTTCTTTGACCTTCAGCGCCCGGTAGCCGTAATAGAGGAACCCTGTGACGCCAAGCAATACGGCCAGGAGGATCTGTGGAGAGACGACACCCCCGTGCACCGCGACCGAGTGGAGGTTGAACACCGTGTCCGGGAAAATTTCAGCATAGATCCCCGGATGCCCCAACCTCACCAGTGCCGCATCAAACCGGGCGATGAACCAGGGAGCCAGCAGCATCAAGCCGACGACGACCCCGGCCATCAGCACCATCCCGGTGCGCATCCAGCCGTTGACTTCCCGGGCGTGATGGGCATTGGCGCTCCGGTGGAGTCCGAGGAAGGTGATCCCGAAGGCTTTGACAAAGCAGGCGATGGCCAACCCGCCGGTCAGTGCCAGAGCGAAGATGGCAAAGGGGATCGCCAGTTTGAGCGACATATTGTCAATGTGACTGGAGCCCAGCATCGACTGGAAGATCATCCATTCACTCAAGAAGCCGTTGGTCGGTGGCAGCGCCGAGATGGAGATGCTTGCCAGCAGAAACGTCAGCGCCGTAACCGGCATCTGCTTGATCAATCCACCGTAGGCTTCGATGTTTTTGGTGTGGGTCTCGTGGAGGACACTGCCGGCTCCCATAAACAGGAGGGATTTGAAGCTCATGTGATTGAACGTATGGAACAGTGCGGCAATGAATGCAAACGAGCTGAGGGTGGGGAGCTTGAGTGTGTCGAAGATCATCCCCATCCCGAAGCCGATCAGGATGATGCCGATGTTTTCGATTGAATGGTTGGCCAGAAGGGCTTTGATGTCGTGCTCGCTGAGGGCATAGAGGACACCGACCAGTGCGCTCAACGCTCCGAGGACGAGGATGAGGATACCCCATTCGAGCGGCCAGGGGTAGAGGACGTCGAACAGGAAGCGAAACATCCCGTAGATGGCTACCTTGAGCATCACACCGCTCATGAGCGCTGAGACGGGGCTGGGTGCAGCCGGGTGGGCGTAGGGGAGCCAGACGTGCAGGGGGACAGCTCCGGCTTTGGAGAGGAAGCCCAGCAGGAGGAAGAAGAAGAGCAGCGTTGCATACGGAAACGCCCCAGCTACTCCGTGCATTTGCGTGAAACTCATCTCAAAATCTCCGTGACTAACGATGAGAAAAAACAGGAGCAGAAACACAAATCCGAAGTGGGTCATGAAAAAGTAAAACCGCGCCGCCGGGGTCACCTGTTCAGGATCGTCCAGGGCTTCGGTAAGGATCAACTGCCAGCTGGTAAGGCTCATGAGTTCCCAGAAGAGGAGGAAGCTGAGGGCATTGCCCGCGACCACTACGCCGAGCATCGAGAGGACAAAGGCGATGTAGTGGAGCCGATAATGCCCTTTGCGCTCGATATGAGCCAGGTACCCCCGGGAATAGATCACATTGGGGATCGTTCCCAGCAGGATCAACCCGACGAAGAGCCAGGAGAGCATATCCAATTGGAAAAAGTGGGTCATTATCATTACAGCTCCGAACACGAACAGGTACGTTCGGCGACAGGATGTCGTCGGACAAAGCAAATTATATTTTGAGACAAAAGAGACTCGATGAGTCTTGAAGTGGGGCGATTATAATGTAGATTTCTTAAAAAAAGTTGAAAAGCTTTACAAATTGTGTAACGGAAGGATATCTCCCGGAGTCCCTTTTCGGGAGGTTTCGTGCTCTTCATTGAGGCTTCTTCGCTGGCGCAACTGCCCCTGCATCTCAAACACCGGTACCGGTTTGGAAAAATAATACCCCTGAAGATAGTCGCAACCAAATTCGGTTAGAAGTTGGGCGACTTTGACCGTTTCAACTCCCTCAGCGACGATGTCCATATCGAGGGCATGACCCACTTCAATGATAGCATGGACGACTTGCTGACTCTTTTCGTCTTCGAGAAGGTTATCGATAAAACTTTTATCGATTTTAAGGGTGTTGGCAGGAATATTCGTCAAATACGAGAAAGAGGTGTACCCGGTACCAAAATCATCGAGCGAAAGGGTCACTCCTGTTCCCCGAAGCCGTGCCAGAGTGCTGAACATCTTTTCAGCATTGCTCATGGCAAGACTCTCAGTGATCTCGACTTTGATGGAATTGGGGCGGACTTTGTGCTCTTTGAGCTGTTCGGCGAGATAAGAGATATACTCGGGATGTTCAATCTCCCGCATGGAGGCGTTGAGTGAGACGGTGATCGCTTCGAAGCCGAACACCTTCCACTTGGCTTGCTGATGGATCACTTCTTGGATGAGAAACCGACCCGCTTCGATGATAAACCCGGTTTTTTCCATCAACGGGATGAAGATAAAAGGGGGAATCAGGCCGAGTTCAGGGTGCATCCATCGCATGAGGGCTTCGGCTGCAGTGACTTTACGCGTCCGGGCATCGATGATCGGCTGGTAATAGATCACCAACTCTTTCCGCTCGATGGAGTACTGGATGTCGTGTTGGAGGGCGGATTCATCGAAGGAGTGGTTTACTTTGGTCTCTTTACCGAGGTGGGCATTGCCGATACCGTATTTGCGGGCATCGATGAGAGCTTCATGGGCTTTGTTGAAGAGGTCGGTCACTGCGCCGCTTTCTGGGGTGGTGGCAATCCCGATGGACGCCGTAAGATAGGCGGCACTCTTGTGCTCCTCATAGAGACGGGAGATCGTGTTTTGAATGATTTGTGCCGTTTGGAAGAGATCCTCTGTAGACTGAGCTTCCGGGAAGATCAAGAGGAAGTTGGCGTACGTGAGATGGTAAATATGGAAAGTGTGAAGCAGAGAGAGCTGTTTGATAGCATGGGTGACGGCAAGGATGGTTTTGTCGGCTTGCTCGTGTCCGAGAAGCGACTGGGTGATCAGGAAATCATCGATGCTGATGGTCATCAGGGCGACTTTCCCCTGCTTGAGATGATGCTTGCTGCAGAGGATCTGATAATCCTGATAGGCCTTGGTTCGATTGGGGAGGTGGGTCAGCGGATCGCGTTCCCCTGAGGCAATCTGGCGCAGGGTTTCCCGCAGATCACGGATGACGATGACGAGTTGTTCCGATCGCTTTTCGGGGGAATAGGTCTTGCCAAGGTAGAGATCGACGGTGATCTTTCCCTGTCGACGGGTTTCGATCTGCGCCTGTGGGTAATAGGAAAGCTCTTTTGGATCCTGCATGGGGACGTATTCTTCTTTGATAAAATCCTTGAAACGTTTCAGTTGTCCTTTATAGTGGATGTTGGGCATGTCGGAATCGATGAGGATTTTCCGGGTGTCGTTGACATGAAGCAAATGGGACATGGCATCGTTCATGTAATGGATGGTATTGTCGCTGTCGAGGAGCATCATGGCATCCTGGGAGATGGAGAGGAGGGAGAAGAGTCGCTGAGATGTATCGACCAGATGGGCTTTGGTGCGGTGTTGTTTGACGACATACGCGATAGCAATAATGACAAGGCTCAGTATGGGAAGTGCGTACAAGAGAAGCTGATGCATTGCCGTTTTATCCTCCAACTAAATCAATGGACAATTATACCTGATTTTTGTCAAGTACATTGTGTCTGGCGTCAAACTCCGAACTCAAACCGTTCTCCAAACTCTTCCGTGTGGAGGTAAAGGCGACGGGCATGAAGGAGCTGATAGAGGAGCCAGCCGAAAGAGACGGCGACCCCGGCACCGGCAAACTGGGTCGCATCAGCCCACCAGGGAGCCATCAACAGCATCGAGAGTGTCCCGAGATGGATGTAGAGGTGAATGCGAGCTGTTTTGGGATGGATCACTTCGTGCATCATTGGGGCAGTCAGGTAGCCCTGCGAGTTGAGGTGGAACCAGGTCAAAAAAGGGATGATTTTATAGAGCATGGCCAAAAGGACACTGATGGCAAAAATGGTAAAAAAGACGTACTGGAGCTGCCCCAGTTGAGGCAGGGGTTTCCAAAAGGAAACCAGCAATAAAAGTAAGGTGATGATGAGGCTGGAGAGGCCGATACGCCAAAACCAGACCGTGGCGTCGGTCAGGGGGCGCTTGCGCTGGGTCAGGCGGTAGAGGGTGACGGCGGCATAGGCGATCAGCAGCAGGGCGATTAGCCCGTCTCCAAGGTACCAGACAGCAGGAAAAATCAGGGAGAGGAGGGTGCTTGTCCCGAGCAAACCGACCAGTATCCACCCCAGGTATTTTTGCATCCATCCGGGATGGGGAGGAGTGACATAAAACATTTCGATGGCTTGAAAGGAGATCGCGATGATAAGCAGCGCAATCCATCCGAAAAGGCCAAACGAATAATGTGCCGATCGAAGGGTCGTGTAATACATTCCGTCAAACACTCCCCCCAACGTCCCGACCAGATAAAGCCCGAGTCCCACCACAGTCAGCAGAGAGAAGAGAGCGGCCAGCATGCCCCGTGAAGAGGCGCTGTGGTGCGGGAGGCGGAGCAGACGGCGAAGCAGGAGTCCCACCAGCGGTAGAAGGCTCAGGCCGAGCAGGAGACCGGCTACGACAAAAAGCCAGGAAAGGGTACTCCAGAATCCCGACAGCAGAGCCAGCGTCCCGAGAACCAGTGGGTACTGGACGGCTGCCGCCAGTCGGGTGGGTGCCTCAATGACCACGCCGGCGATCACCGGCAGCATTTGGAACAGCGCTCCAAGCATGAACGAGAGCATCACCCCGAGGGTCATGATATGGGTCATGACCCGTCCGTAGGAGGAAGCGGGATCAAACGTCGCCGAACCTGCCCACATCATCAAAATACCGCCGAGAACGCCAAACAGGGTTCCGACAAAAAAGAAACGCATCACCACTGAGATCGGTGGTGCTTGATCGAGAGAGAGTCCGTTTTGATCAAACACGCAACTCCCCCTTCAAATCAACATCGGGATTGGGGGTGATGAGGATATGCCACTCCCCGATCGTGACTTCCTCCGACAGGGACTGCAGTCGGTTCTCCTCAGCGAGCTTGAGGAGAGGAATGGGGTTTTTGCGGCTGAGCATGTAGAGGCAGCTGTCGGCATCAAGTTCCCGGAGAATGGCCACGGCTTTTTCGAGGGGTTCGGGGTGGGACATTGCCCGTGCATCGAGCAGATGGTGGGTCACAGAGTCATCTCCTTGAGACTGCTGACCGTGGCTTCCTTGAGTTCCGGCTCAAAGACACGATCACACATGGCGTAGAGCATCTGCTCCTCTTTCATGTTATGCTGCTGGAGGAGGATCATCATCGACTCAGCCAGGGAGAGATAAGCGTCGCGATCCTGGTTTTCGACCGCTTCAGCCATTTTACCGATGAGACCGCGCACCTGTTCATGCTCGAAGCGCATGATCTTGGTCGGGCCGTCGGCACTGCCGGTTTTGGCTTCGAAGGTGGGGAAGAGTTCCTCTTCTTCTTTTTTGAAGTGGAGCAGTGTTTCGTTGGCAAATGCGAGGAATTCCGGGTCAACAGCTTCCCAATTTTTGGCAGCAGCCGATGCCTCTGCTTTGGCAAAAAGCGTATCGCATTCACGGTGTTCGGTGGTCATGTAGTGGGAAATAATCATGGGGTCTCCTTGGTGAGGGTGAGAAATGGGGTGGTGTTGCGTGCGGTGAGGATCGCTTCAGTGCGTCCCTGCCACAGGGATTGGAAGGTCGCGATCTCTTCGGGTGTTGCTTTTTCTTGAAGCACCTTCTGCATCAGTGGCTTCATCCGGGGATCTCCCGGGACAGCAGAAGGGTCATAGCGCAGTGTCACGGTGGCACCGTTCTCCATCCGGGTGAGGCGGACATCACCGTCGAAATTGACACCGTAACGCAGACGATCATTGCGGGCAAATTTCCCGCCAATCCCTTTGAATCCTCCGATCCCTCCGGCACCGGTAATGTAGCCGATGACATGTCCGACCACTCCGACGACTCCACTGTCTTCTGCTCCGGAGAGTTCCACGAGGATCTCGCTGCGGTGGGGAAGGGCGTCAGGGTAGAGCGCAGTCAATCCCTCACGTGCCATGAGAAAAGCACCGGCAACGGTGGGGCAGGAGTGACCGGCAAGGGTCACGCAGTCGGCATACGAAATTTGCATGTGCCCCTGTGGGAATGCTCCGAGGAAATCGGCCAACGGGTCGAACATCTCGATTGGTTTGATCGCGTCATAAAATGCGGGTTTTTCCACTGTAACTTCTCCGTAACACGCTAAGTATGAAAAGATTATAAATAAAAAAGCCTTGGGTGACCTTGACAGGTATCAAGGAGGTGTAAGAATAATCGGCTAAAATTCCATTAAATAGGAGAGAATTTATCCTATATGATATTTCCCACAAAGGACTTCCCATGACCAATGGCGTACCTCAACCTGCCTTTTACATCTTCAAATGTCAGCAAAGTGCCCCTCCGGGGATGCCCAAGCCCAGCTGTGTCCGTCAGGATGATCCCGAATCTCAGCAGCTGTTCCAGCACCTCGGACAGCAACTCATGATGAAAGGGCTTATCCAGACCGTGATGCCGATCCAGACTGGTTGCCTCGGACGTTGCCAGCTTGGCCCCGTCATGTTGGTCGAGCCGGGACACACTATGTATGTCGGCTTGACCAAAGCAAAGATCGATCGCATTATCGACGAGCATATCATCGGTGGCAACATTGTCGAAGAATACGTCGTCCCCGAAGAGATGTGGGGAGAGCCGATTGCTCCGGCTGCGGTGGCGCAGTAACACGCCTTTCTGTATCCTTAGGGTATAATACTGTATATAATCGACAGGAGAACCGCTCCATGACCATTACCATGCTTCACAGCAAAATCCATCGCGCCACCGTGACGGATGCCAATCTCAACTACGTCGGCTCGATCACCATTGATCGTGACCTCATCGAAGCCGCCAACATGCGTATCGGCCAGAAGATCGATATTGTCAATGTCAATAACGGTGAGCGCTTTTCAACGTATATCATCGCCGGTGAACGCGGCAAACGGGAAATGTGCCTCAACGGAGCCGCTGCCCGTAAAGTCCACGTCGGTGACAAGATCATCGTCATTGCCTATGCTGAGATGACCGAAGAAGAGGCCGATACTTTTCGTCCCAGGATTGTGATCCTCGATGAGGACAATGGCATCACTCAGTCGTTTGAGGGGCTGGAATAATGTTTGGCAATATGGATATGTCCAAGATGACTGAAATGCTCCAGGATCTTCAGGGCAAAGCCGAAGAGATGCAGCAGCAGGCCAAATCGGTCGAACTCACGGCCAAAGGGGGTGGTGGACTCATTCAAGTGACCGTCAATGGGGCAGGAGAAGTGATCGATATCACGATCGAAGACAGCCTCCTTGAGGACAAAGAGTCCCTCCAGATTCTGCTGATGGGTACCATCAATGACGCCCTCAAAATGGTCGAAGACAATAAAAAATCCCAAGTCATGGGGATGTTCGGGGGGATCAACCCCTTTGGCAACGCATGAGTCTCCTCTCCGATACCCTCAAAGAGGCGATCGCTCACGACAGCCTCGTCCACACCCGGAAACTTCTCGAAAAACACCCCATTGATCTCAACGATACCGATGTTCTCTGCGATGCTTACGATGTGGATGAACCCGATGAGATCCCCCTTCTGTTCTGGGTGATTCAGATCGGGGCGTCACGGGAGATGGTAGAGATGCTCATCGAGCAGGGGCTTGACATCACGCAGCTCAACCGTGACGGGCTCAGCGCACTCGATATTTCCATCAAACGACGACGCCGTGATCTTGTCGAGCTCTGCGCTGAACAGGGAGTGAGCCTCACCACGACTCAGCGTCGCAGCGGGCTGACCCCTCTGATGCTTGCGGCGAGTCTTGGTGATCAAGAGATGGTCGCGTATCTGGTTGAACGAGGCGCTTCAATAGATGATACTGACAAACGGGGTACAACAGTGCTCGAATATGCCCGTATACTTGGTCAGACAAAAATGGTAGAATTTCTTGAAGGGTTGAAAGAAAAGTCACAAAAAGAGAAACAAGGAGTGTAAACAAAGGGGAAAACTCTTTTTGTGAAGAAGGTGTAAACAAAAACAAGGTTCTGAAGGTTAAGCCCAACCCTCTGATAGTGACAGTATAACAGGGGGGCGTTAACCTTTGACCAACCGAAAGTAAATGGGCGGTTAACGGTTGAACTAAACGTATGCTCTGGCGTCGCAACCAAAGGATGGGGATTAGAGCTCTCTATTAGCTGATGGTTGCTTGAAGGTGGTTAGTGACCTTTGGGAATGCTCCTTGGTCGCATACGTTTAGTTCAACCGTTAGGTGGAGTAAGGATGGTGATTGGAGATGGCTGTTTGTTTGGTGTCCATTAGCCTTGAAATCTTCCTTCGAGAAAACGCCTTGGGCGCATACGCAGAGCGCAAACTGTGATGGGTGAAGTGAGATGGAGAGTATTGGATAAGGAGGCGGGACTTCAGTCCCGTACGCAAGGCTTCTGCCTTGCAATTTTTGGCAATGAAAAAAAGGATGGATATGACCAAACCCCTCTGCGGTATCGACGAAGCCGGACGCGGGCCTCTGGCAGGATCACTGGTGATTGCCGGTGTGATCCTGGATGCAGAGGTAGAGGGGTTGGGGGATTCGAAGGTCTTGAGTGAGAAGCGTCGTGAAGCGCTTTTTGATGTGTTGATCGATTGGGTGCGTCATCGGATCGTCCGTTTCTCCTGTGAGGAGGTGGATGAACTGGGGATTTCAGAGTGTCTGCGGAGGGGATTGCAGGAGATTCAGAATCATTTTGGGGATGAGGTGGAGTATCTGTATGACGGCAACACGACGTTTGGCGTCCCCAATCTGACCACGATGGTCAAAGCCGATGCCAAAGTCCCTGAAGTGAGCGCCGCCAGTATCCTCGCCAAAGTTACCCGGGATCGGGAGATCATCGCCGCTGCCGAGCAGTACCCCCAGTACGGTTTCGAACGGCACAAAGGATACGGCACCCGGGCGCATATCGAGGCCATCGTCGTTCATGGCCGCTGCCCTATCCATCGGAAGAGCTTTCGAATCAAAACCATCGATGAGCCGACGTTGTTTTAGGGGGGCGTGTTGTGTCAAGGGGATTTCAGTCCACAAAGCAAAATCAGGGGATGGGACTTCAGTCCCACAAATGGAGCAACGCTCCATATCATAAGACAAATACGCTGACGCGTTTAGTTGGACTAAAGTCCAAACCCCAAAGCTCCTAACCCTTCATTTGCGTTTCAATGCCTTGGCATACAGTGCGATCGTCACTGCATATCGTTTGGAGGCATTGTACAGCGTGATGATCCGATAGTTACGATCCCCTAGATACAGATCCCATCGGTTGCCGTCTTTCATCCGAATGTAGTAGAGTGTGTTGCCGCCAATGGATCGGGTTGGTTGAATGCCATACTCAGAGAGCGTTGCGCGAGAGTAACGGCTGCGGTAGCTGCTGCGCAGTGTCCGAAAGTTGTTGCCGGTATGTCTGGCCGGTACGAGGGTGGTGCGGCGGTCGCTCCAGCCGTTTTTGTGGAGGAAGTACGCGATCGAGCCGATGCAGTCGTGCATGTCGTTGGGGTCTTTGCGTCCGTCACCATCGAGATCGACGCCGTAACGCAGCTGAATCGAAGGGACTTGCTGTACACAACCCATCGCTCCGGCAAACGATCCGCGCAGCTTGCGGACATCGAGATGGTTTTTACGGGCGAGAAGCAGCACTTTCCCGAGTTCACTCCGGAAGAAACGGTGCTTGCGGTTGGGATTGAGCCCCAGCGTCACGAGGCTGTCCCAGACCGGGTACTCACTCCCGTACATCCCAAACTTCGTCTCGACCCGGATAAACGCGGTGATGATCTCCGGTGCGACATGGTAACGGCGGGAAGCGAGACTCAGCCACGTGCGATAACGCTTCATAAACTTCCGCCCCAGCGCGATGCTCTCGGGGATGAGGATCTTCGACTTGTACCGATGCCAGCTGTAATCGGTCGAGCCGACCTTGCGCTTCCCCTGATAGCGGGCGAGTGTTTTGGACTGATGGCGTGCCTGCTTTAAGAGGTTCAGGACATAGGAGGTTTCGAAATGGTATTTTTGATGTATGTGTGCCGCAAATGAGCGCCCCGCCGAGGTCTGGCTGTAATCGATGCGGGCGAAGAGTGGCACAGAAAGCAACAGCAAAAGGATTGATATTTCTTTACGAATAGACATCATCATGTGTTCCTATATTGACGGGTATAATTTTCTCATCCTTTAGGTAGAACTCGATTGTGATACGGTAACTCATATCGATCGAAACAGAGTGAAGGTCACTGAGCTTTCCTGAAAGTTTGTGGAGCCTGAGAGAGGGATGAAAGGGATTGAGCTCAAGCAGTGAAATGGTTTTACGATATTTGGTTTGGATATCGGGATGCTTTTTTAGAAACTTGACCAAACGCTTGGTATAAAAAGGGGTGATCTCAATCTCGTAAGGCATGTTCGATTTCGTCCAGGTGTTCTTGAGCTGTCATCGTACGACTTTTTCCGGCGGCTATTTCTGCGCGTACTTCTTGAAGAGCATGCTCCAATTCAAATTCACGCAAACGTTCGTAACGGTCGATATCGACTACAACATATTTATTCCTTCCTCGCACCGAAACAAGCACTTCATCAAACGATTTGAGAAGATGTTCAAATATTTGAACTCCTTTGACTTTTAGATCATTGGCTGCAACTACCATTGAGTATTCCTTTTCGTATAATCAATAGTATTATACACAGTATTATTTATCATGTCAAGTCATTGTTTTTGGTAAATGGCTTCCAAATGCTCCATTCGTTTCCCCATATTCAGCAACACCATATCCCCAAGCACCAGCGCCATCATCGCTTCGGTGACCACGGCACCCCGTACGGCGACGCAGGGGTCGTGGCGCCCTTTGAGTTCGAGGGTGGTGGGAGTACCTTCGGTGGTGACGGTTTGTTGGGGCTGGAAGATGCTGGGGGTGGGTTTGAAATGGGTTTTGACCAGTAGGTCGTCGCCGTTGCTGATGCCGCCGAGGATGCCGCCGCTGTGGTTGGTGGCAAATCCCTCCGGAGTGATTGGATCGTTGTTCTCACTCCCCGACATGTGTGCTGCGGCAATCCCGTCACCAATTTCGACTGCTTTGGCGGCATTGATACCCATCATCGCTTCGGCGAGGATGGCGTCGAGTTTGTAGTAGAGGGGTTCACCGAGACCCACCGGTACGCCGGTCGCGCGTGTCAGGACGACCCCGCCGACCGAGTCGTGATTGGCTTTGGCTTCGAGGATCGCCGCTTCTTGTTCCGCCGCTTTCTCCGGATCGAGTGCCATCAGGGGAGAGGTGCGAGCGTGGGAAAAATCGTACCGCTCCGCAACAATTCCAGCCACTTCGCATACCCCGCTCTCGACGGTGATTCCAATGCGGGTGAGCATCAGCTTGGCGATGGCTCCGGCCGCGACCCGTGCTGCCGTCTCCCGTGCCGAGGAGCGTCCCCCTCCCCGGTAGTCCCGCAGGCCGTATTTGTGCTGGTAGGTGTAGTCGGCATGTCCGGGGCGGAACAGATCGGCGACGTTGCCGTAGTCCCGGGATTTTTGATCGGTGTTGTAAATCACCATCATGATGGGTGTCCCGGTGCTGAGGCCTTCGAAGACGCCGGAGAGGATCTCCACGGCATCGTCCTCTTTGCGAGCGGTCTCAAGCTTCGATTTGCCCGGCTTGCGGCGGTCGAGTTCCGACTGGATAAACGCCTCATCGATCGGCAGCCCCGCCGGCACCCCGTCAAGGATACATCCGAGTGCCTTGCCGTGCGATTCACCAAACGTTGTCAATCGCAGTTGTCGTCCAAATGTATTCATCACTTCCCCTTGTTGCGCAGTAGATTGAGGGCGATTTTTGCTGCTTTTTGCTGGGCGTCTTTTTTGCTCTTGCCCCACGAGCTTGCGATGGTCTCCCCGTCAAGCTGGATACCGATCTCAAACTCTTTTTTGTGATCGGGGCCTTTGCTGCCCAGCAAGGCATACGTGGGTGTCACCCCGTGAGTCGCTTGTGTCAACTCTTGCAGGGCTGTTTTGTAATCCCGGGAGAGGGTGTTGAGATCGATCTTGGGATAGGTTTCTTCTAACAAAGTGACAACGATCTGTTGACATGTCCCCAGTCCTGCTTCGAGGTACACCGCTCCGATGACGGCTTCAAACGCATTGGAGAGCAGCGAAGATTTAGTACGTCCGTCGTTGTTCTCTTCGGCAGGCGAGAGGAAGATATACTCCCCAAGATCGATCTTTCTTGCCAGTTTTGTAAACCCGCTTTCGTTGACAAGCGACGCGCGTATTTTGGAAAGGATCCCTTCGTCTTCGGTGGGGAACTTCTTGTAAAGATACTCCCCGACAATGAGGTCAAGCACCGCATCCCCGAGAAACTCCAGCCGCTCATTATTGTAAGGCTTTTTGTAACTCTTGTGCGTCAAAGCCTCAATAATCAACTGCTCATCCTCGAAGCGATACCCAAGCCGCTCTTGCAAGTGGTGATGGTCGTTCATGGTGATCCTTTGGTTTTTGTCAATGTATTATAGCAAAAAGGGCACAGAGAGAAGAAACATGACAATTTGACATATTTTTACATCCACGATAATTTTTAGACTATACTGTCACAAAAACAGGAGACCTCCACCCATGAAAAAACTCCGTGACCTCCACCGCCTCGACAAACCAAGAGAGAAGCTCATCGCCCGAGGCACCCAAGCCCTCAAAAACGACGAACTCATGGCTGTGCTGCTTGGTTCCGGTGTGCAGGGAAAGGATGTCCGTAAACTCGCTCGGGAGATTGTGGCATTGATGGAGGACGATTTTGAGCATCTCACTCTCGAGCGGCTCCTCGAGATCCACGGTCTGGGCACCGCCAAAGCCTCCCAGATTCTCGCTGCCCTCGAACTCTCCCGCCGCTACCTCATCCGCACCCGCCGTCGTATCACCGATGCCCGTCATGTCTATGAGAAACTCCGTGATTATGCGACGCGCTCACAGGAGTATTTCCTCACCCTTACTCTCGATGGAGCATCCCATCTCATCGAAACCCGTGTGGTCTTTATCGGTACCCTCAACCAGTCGCTGGTGCACCCCCGCGAAGTCTTCGCCGATGCCATTGCGGATCGGGCGGCCGGGATCATCATCGCCCACAACCACCCCTCCGGCACCCTCGAAGCCAGCCACGCCGACCTCCAGATCACCCGCCGCCTCTCCGAAGTCGCCAAACTGATTGGTATCGACCTCCTCGACCATGTGATTCTCTCCAAAGAGGGGTATTACAGTTTGTCGG
>WFSU01000188.1 GCA_015485845.1 Nitratifractor sp.
GCGTGTAGCGTGAGGAGCCACACGGGTGTCCGAGGGTGTGGATCGTTGGCTGAATGGAAGTGCGCACTGTGTTGACATTGACCACCAATTGCATACGGTGACCGTCCATTTTAAAGGTTCGGATGACGGCTTGGTCGCCGTAGCAGAAGGGTTTGTTGGCCGTGTAATGAGTGATGTGTGCGGCTTGAGACAGGGTTGCAAGCAGGAGGAAGAGTGTGGTGAGTGCGGGTTTCATTTTTTTAGTATAGCATTATTATGTTTCGATAAATTAGACATATCAACCCACCCTTTACCCCCTTTAGTGTAAAATACTCCCAATTTCAATACAGGACGCTACGTGACAGATCGGACAGAACTCCTCGCCCCTGCTGGCAACCTTGACAAACTCAAACTCGCCATTGCTTACGGTGCGGATGCCGTCTATGGCGGTGTGAGCAGTTTTTCGCTTCGGATGCGCAGCGGCAAGGAGTTTGATGTCGAGAGTTTTGCCGAGGGGATCGCGTATGCCCATGCGCGGGGCAAGCAGGTGTATTGTACGGTCAACAGCTTTCCTTTTAATGCTCAACTGGGCTCCTACGAGCGGCACATTGCTCAGATGGCGGAGCTGAAGCCTGACGCGTTCATCGTCGCTTCTCCCGGTGTGGTACGGATGGTGAGCCAGATCGCGCCGCAGATCCCGATCCACCTTTCGACTCAGGCGAATGTCATGAATGTGTACGATGCACAGGTTTATTACGACATGGGGGTGCGTCGGATCATCGCGGCACGGGAAATCAGCCTGAGCGATCTGGCTGCGATCAAGGAGGCACTGCCTGATCTCGAGATCGAGATCTTTGTACACGGAGCGATGTGTTTTGCCTACAGTGGACGCTGCCTCATCTCTGCCCTTCAGACCGGCCGCGTCCCCAACCGGGGCAGCTGCGCCAACGACTGCCGCTTCCCCTACGAGATCTACGCCCATAACACCGAGACCGGCACCACATTCCGCCTCGAAGAGAACGGGGTTGGGACGTATATCATGAACTCCAAAGATCTCAACCTCGCCTCCCACATCGATACCATCCTTGAGAGCGGCATCATCGACTCGGTGAAGATCGAGGGGCGCACCAAGTCGCCGTATTATTTGGGGATCGTTACCCGTGCCTATCGTCATGCGATTGATGACTGGTATGCCGGACAGTTTGAGGCGCAGCGGTACGAAGCAGAGATCGCCACGACGCAAAATCGGGGCTTCACCGATGCGTACCTGCTCCACCGCCCCTTTGAACGCAATGATACCCAATCGACCGAATTTACGATCCAAGACGGCACTCATCAGGTAGCCGCTCTGGTGAGTGAGAGCGGCACCACCTGGCGGTGCAAGGACAAAACCTGCCTCGGGGATCGGATCGAGATCGTCCTGCCGGTGGGCGCGGTGCTTGAACCGGTGGACAATGACTACGGTGCGATCACTTTCGAAGAGGGAAGATGGTGGCTGGAGGTCAAAAAGATCGTCGCTACCAACGGCCGGGAGTTTGAGTGCATTCACAGCGGGGACGAGCGGGAAATTCTCCTGCCTGCCCCCATGCCCAGCTACACGATCCTCCGCCGCGACATCCGCGAAGCCAAAGCCAACAAAGGGCTCCATCCCGACCCTTCCGGCCACCAGCGCAATACCCCGAAAGGGGCAGAGCGCCTTAAGCCCCAGGAGGAGGGACTTCAGTCCCGTTAAAGTGCAGGACTAAAGTCCTGCCTCCAAATAAAACAACATCAAAAAGGAATTTCATGAAATTTGTCTCCATTATCATAGGAAGCAAAAGCGACTACGAAGTGATGAAAGAGTGTGCCGAAACCCTCAAAAAATTTGGCGTCCCCTACGAGCTGATCATCTCCTCAGCCCATCGCAGTGCCGAACGCACCAAAACGTACCTCAAAGAAGCTGAGAACAAAGGGGCACAAGTCTTCATTGCTGCGGCTGGGATGGCGGCGCATCTGGCAGGAGCGGTGGCGGCTGCGACGACCAAGCCGGTCATCGGTGTGCCGCTGGCCAGTGGCGAGCTGCGCGGGCAGGATGCACTCCTGAGTACGGTGATGATGCCCGCCGGGATGCCCGTCGGCACCGTCGCCATCGGTAAAGCAGGCGCCACAAACGCCGCCTATATGGCGATCCAGATCATGGCGCTCGGTGATGATGAACTGCGGGTCAAGCTCCAGGAGGATCGTGTGAGTAAGGCCAAGAAAGTGGAGCTCGACTCGAGTGAGGTTGAGGTACTTTTATAACGGAAGTTTAGTTACCATTTGTTAAGGTTTTTTCTATACACTTCCAATCAAATTTTACCCAATACGGAGGTCTGAAATCATGGAAACCAAAAAAACACAAAAACGGGTTGTCCTGTTCACATCCCCCACCTGCAAATGGTGCAACACTGCCAAAGCTCACATGAAGAAGCACAAAGTACGCTTCCGCGAAATCGATGTCACCAAAGACGCCAAAGCTGCCAAAGACTGCGAACGCCACGGATGCCGGGGTGTGCCAGTCGTGATGATTGGATCGCAGTGGATCTGTGGATTTGATCAGAAGAAGATCGATAAATTGCTTGGACTCTGACTTCGGGCTTCACAGCCAAAGTTGGATATACTAAGAGCACTACGAATAACGAGGATACATCATCATGGCCAAAGAGTTAGCCCATTTTAAAAACTTTGCCAAGCTCAAAGATACTTCCGTGGCATTCAATGACATTACGGTCATTGCCGGGAAGCCGGGGACGGGGAAGAGCTATGTGATGAAATTTATGTATGCGATTGATGAGATATTTTACAGAAAAAATAATGGTACATTATTTGCTGAATTGTATAAGTCAGATATAAACCTTTTGAAAATGGTTGCTAAAATATTTTTTAAAGAAGAGAATAATGATATTCGCAATAAACTATTGGATAATATCAAGAATTATGAATTTGATAAATACTATAATCTGATAGAAAAAAACCTATCAAGTGAACGTTTTGAAATTGTTGAAGACTCGATTAAAAACTTAAGTAGATCTCTTAATTTGAATGAAAACGATATGATTAGTTTAGGTTTAATTAATTTTTTGAATTCTATTTTTTCTGATACGAATCAAATTTCTAAAGAGTTTTCAGTAAGTAACAGTTTGTTTAAAACTTCTATAGAAGGTAATAATATATATTGGCAAAGTAAAGAGGGGTTAAATTATCAAGAACCAATTTTTGTTGAAACACCATTGATATTAGAATTTAAAAAATATATGACAAGAGAAGAAGGAAAAACTCCGTACCACATAGAATCTCTTTTAAAGATTTTAGATACAGATTATTCTTTTACGGATAAGGAGCAAGACAAATTAATAAAAGATTTTACAAAAAAATCAAAAGAAGTAATCAAAGGCGATATAGAGAGTAGTGGTGATTCATTTATTTTCAATAAAGAAAATGACAAAAACTATGATATTGTCAATACTTCTTCCGGTACAAAGAGTATTGGACTTCTTCAATATCTCGTCACAAATAAAGCTCTCAAAAAAGGCTCAGTTCTCTATTGGGAAGAGCCGGAAGTGCACTTGCATCCCAGTTGGCAGTTGAAAATGGTTGACCTCTTTGTTGAGTTGATGCATGCGGGAGTGAAAATAGTTTTCTCAACCCATAGCCCATTTATGGCAGATTATCTGAATGCACTCAGCCAAAGAAAAGATTTTGCTGACAGGATTTCCTACAATGTTTTTGAAGAGAAAGATGGTGTGGTAGAAAACCATATCTTGGACAAAGAGAGTTGGTCGATCTTGCAAGATGAGTTGATGGATAGTTTTGAGGATATTTTGTGGACATACCTGTAAAATCCATCAAAGAAAGATGTTGTGACGAACATTTGGAACCATTTCATATTATTGAGATGGATCATTTGGATGATATTGGCTCGACATGCGATAAAGTGATTGAGTGCAGAGATAAGTATTATCTTGTAGAAGAGAAAAGTATTGTATTTTCATTTTTAGATAATTTTTGCAAAGAGATAGGACAAAGTGTCGATGAGTATAAATACAAAATTGATGGAATTGAATATCTTCGGATTCATGACATTATTGCTTTGATGCACTCTGTAGATATCGAAGTAAAAAAAAGACTTCTATCGGATTCAATTGTAAATCTCATACATGATTCAGCCAAGAAATCCAGCAATACAACCGACATACTTACTAAAAAATTTAACGCTCAGAAAACAAGCGATATGCCTGTTTTTTATCTGTACTGCGACAGTAGAACAGATTTTGATGCGATTATACATCGCTTGTTGACGAAGTATAAAAGAACATTTTTTATAGAGTGTTTGAAACTAAAAGAAAAACTTGAAAAGGACTGTGCATGAACAAAAATGCCATCACATTCAGCGAACTACTTCTCAAACTTCAGCAATTCTGGGCCGATCAGGGCTGCAACATTGTCCAGCCGTATGACATTCCGGCCGGTGCCGGGACGTTTCATCCGGCGACCCTGTTGCGCAGTCTCGACTCTGAGCCGTGGGCAGCAGCCTATGTGGCACCGAGCCGACGGCCGACGGATGGGCGCTACGGAGAGAACCCCAACCGTCTCGGAGCCTATTATCAGTTTCAGGTGCTTATCAAGCCTTCACCGGACAACATCCAGGAGCTCTACCTCCAGTCGCTGGAGTACCTCGGGCTCAACCTGCATGAACACGACATCCGCTTCGTCGAGGACAACTGGGAGTCGCCCACACTCGGCGCGTGGGGGCTGGGCTGGGAAGTGTGGCTCGATGGCATGGAGGTGACGCAGTTTACCTACTTCCAGCAGGTGGGCGGCATCGCCTGCGATCCAGTGGCCGTGGAGATCACCTACGGGACGGAGCGGCTGGCAATGTACCTGCAGGGGGTTGAGTCGGTCTTTGACATCGTCTGGAACCGTCAGGGGGATCACGTGACCACCTACGCCGATGTCCACAAAGAGAGCGAATACGAATTCTCAAAATATCACTTCGAAGTGGCCGATGTGGAGAAGCTCTTCCAGCACTTTGACGATGCCAGTGCCGAGTGCCAACGCTGTCTCGATGCGGGACTGCCGCTACCGGCGTACGATCAATGCATGATCGCTTCGCACGCGTTCAATGTCCTCGATGCCCGCAAGGCCGTCTCCCAGGCACAGCGCCAAAACTACATCCTCAAAGTCCGTGAACTCTCCATTGGCTGTGCGCAACTGTATAAAGAGCAAGAGGCGGAGCGGAACAAGCGGGTAAGGGGATAAACCGGATGACACTTCAGCACATCTACGATCACATCGACGAGCATAGCCCTTTTGACTTGCAGGAAAAATGGGACAATTCCGGCCTCGTTGTCGGGCGGATGGGCGACGAGGTTGAGCGGGTCGTCGTGACCCTCGATGTCGATGCAGAGATGATCGATGAGACAGAGGAGGGGACGCTGTTTGTGGTGCACCACCCGCTGATCTTTGGGGGGCTCAAGCAGATTAATTACGATACCTATCCCTCCAATCTGTTGGCCAGAATGATTCGCAAAAATCAGTCGATGATCGCGGCGCATACCAACTTTGACCAGACCCATCTCAATCGGTATGTGTTTAAGGAGGTGCTGGGGTTTTCGCTGAGCAGCGAAGTGCCTTTTATCTGTCGAGCAGAAGGGGAGTGGCACTACCATACCCTGCTGATACACCTCAAGGAGAAGCTGGGTCTTCCCCATCTGAAAGTTGTGGGCAAAAAAGAGACGATTCACTCCATCGCATTGACCACCGGATCGGGCGCCTCGCTCATGGATCAAGTCAATGCCGATTGTTTCCTGACCGGAGACATCAAATATCACGACGCGACCAAAGCGATCTCGGAAGGGCGGATGCTTGTGGACATTGGCCACTTTGAAAGTGAGCGGTTTTTTGGGGACGTGATGGGGGATGTGTTGAAAAATTTACCCGTTTTGGCTATAATCACGCCACCAAAGAACCCATTTCGGGTCGAAACCCTTTAGAACCATCTTTAGAGTTCCCATAAAAGCCCCATAAAACCAAAGGATCCAGATTGAGTCAGTACCTAAAAGAGTTGGTAGAACTCTCCAAAACCGACAAACAGCTTGACAATTTTGCCCCCCAAATCGAGGCAGCCCGTGCCAAAATCACCCGTGAAGAGAAACGCCTGAACGATGTGGTCGAGCAGATGACGACCCTCGAGAAGCAGATCGAAGACAACAAAAATAAGATCATTACCTTCGAGGAGCAGATCGGCACGCTGGATGACCAACTCAAAAGCATTGCCAAGAAGAACAAAGAGATCACCAACGAAAAAGAGATGAAAGCCCTCTCCCTCGAAGAAGAGATCGCCAAAGAGAAGCTCACCTTTGCCAACGAAGAGATCGAGCGACTCAACAAAGTCAATGACGCCAAAGAAGCTTCGCGCGAAGAGCTTCAGGTCAAGCTTGACGAGATTACCGCTGCGGTCGAAGCCGCCAAGGCGGAAGCTGAAGGCGAATTGGCTGAGATTGACAAGCAAAAGGGGGTACTGTTCAAAGAACGCGAAGAGCGTACCTTCAAAATCGATCAGAAAGTATTGGCCTTTTACGAAAAAATCCGTCGCTGGGCTGGCAACACCGCTGTCGTCCCGGTCAAAAAACAAGCATGCTACGGCTGCTACATGAAGATCAGCGACAAGACCTACTCAGAAGTGATCAAAGGGGATGAGATCACCACCTGTACCCATTGTGGTCGCATCCTCTATCTCGAACCCGCACAAGAGACCGCCGAAGAGGCTTGAGTCCTCGGTGCCTGTTAAACTGGAAGATATTTTTCCAACTTTGGAGGCAGGGCTTTAGCACTGCGAAACGGGACTGAAGTCCCTGCTCCTGATTGAATAATCAAGGTCGCTCCATGTTCTACACCCTCGACGGTGAGACCGTCACCCTCCGGATCAAAGCCCAACCCGCCGCCAGCCGCAGTGAGTTTGCCGGTGTGTACGGGGATGAAGCGATCAAAATCCGGATCAAAGCCCCCGCCGTCGAAGGGGCAGCCAACAAAGAGCTGATCAAATTCCTCTCCAAACAGTTCAAAATCCCTAAAAGCGCGATCGTGTTCCAGTCCGGACAAACGGCCAAGATCAAAATCGTTCGTTTCCCGGTGAGTGAACGGTTTGTGGAGTGGACAAGCACCTTTGGTGCTTGAGTGAATGGTGAATAGTGAATAGTTTTGGTATGCTTTGCTTTGCAAAGCTTTTATTGAAAGGGGCTGCGGCTTCAGCCGCATAAGCGTAACACTTAACACTTAGCACGTAACACGAATTTCCAAAGGAAATAGATATGGAAAAAGCCTACAAACTGCTCGCCCAACAAAAAGAGATCTCCAACAAAAAAGCCAAAGAGCTGATTGACCGGGGGCTGGTCTATGTCCTCGATCGTAAGGTCAAGATCGCCCGGGCAGAGCTGCCGGAGGATACGTACTTTCGGGTAGAGATGCCTTCAGACATCGTGATCCTCTATCAGGATGATGATCTGATCGCGGTCAACAAGCCGGCTCAAATTGACAGCTACGAAATCCAGGATGCATTTGAAGGGGCAGAGCTACTCCATCGGCTCGATCGTGAGACGAGCGGGGTGCTGCTGCTGGGACGTAATCCGGAGTTTATCCGGCGTGCCGTCGAAGCGTTTCGTCAGCGCAAAGTGACCAAAGAGTACGTTGCCTGGGTCGAAGGGGTGATCTATGAGCCCATCGAAATTGATCTGCCGATCCACACGATTAAAAAGAGCAAAGCTTTCTCCAAGATTGACCCCAAACTGGGCAAACCTGCCCACACTCTCGTGCGCCCCAATGAAGTACAAGGCAAAAAAAGCAAAGTCGACATTACTATCGACACCGGCCGTACCCACCAGATCCGCGTTCATCTAGCGCACGTAGGACACCCTGTCGTCGGGGATGAGCAGTATGGCAGTCGCACGAGTGCCAAGCGCATCCTGCTGCACGCCGCTTCGATCACACTGCTGGGACAAACCTACACCGCCCCTGAGCCGAAAGACATCCAACGGTACAAGTGATGACCTTGACCCTCATCCGCCACGCTCCGGTCATTGCCGATTGGAATGTGCGCCTGAGCTCTTCGCAATTGCGAGGGTGGATCACCGATTATGATACTGCCCCCATCGACCCCACACCGCCGGATGCAGCTGTGCAGAAACTTCTCCAACAATCCGACTACATTGTTGCCAGTAGCCTCAGCCGCACGCACGATTCACTGGCAGTGCTTGGGATTACCCCTGACGCAATCGATTCCCTTTTTGACGAAGCGCCGATCCCCTCATCGGATGGCCACTGGCTCAGGCTCAAGCCCAACCAGTGGCTAGTGTGGTACCGTATCCTATGGATGATAGGGCTGCTGCGCGGGGATGCCTCTTTTCGTGCGGTGCGTACCCGAGCTGAGCAGGCAGCCGATCGTCTCATCACACTGGCTGAGGAGCACGGAGATGTCGTACTCATGGGGCACGGCGGGATCAACCATCTCATCGGCAGGGTATTGCGGCGGCGGGGATGGAATGTTGAGGCAAAGGGCGGTGTGAAAAATTGGGGGTTTTGGCGGTATGAAGCTACCTGATTGGATTGGTTACTGATATAAAACCTTCAAAATCTTTTGCGTTATTCGTGACGATGGTTAGTCCCTGTGTCTGTGCTGTTGCGAGGATAAAATTATCCGCCATTTTCACCTTTTTCTTTCGGCGGTTCTCGAGTGCCTGGTCAATAATGTCCCGGGAGAGATCAAAGATGGGAAATGTTTCAAGAAAATATTTGACTTCCCGGGCATCTTCCTCCGAATAGGGGAAGTTGAGTACCTCATAATAGACGATGATTGAGAGGGCACATTCTGCTCGATTTTTTTCGAAAAAATCAACCACTTCTCTGCGATCTTGCAAATAATAAATCAGGATGTTGGTGTCGAGGAGGTACATTACGGTTTTATCTCCCCATAGGGAACACGTTCTTCTTCCTCTCGGAGTTTGTTTTGCCATGCTACCGGATCGATATCAGACGGGATTATCCCTCGAACGCGCACTCCAATATCAGCGACTGTGTCGTGAGGTTTCTGCTGATTGGCGATTAACTCTTCATACCGTCCGGCATCAACAATCACGACGAAAGGGCGGTTGCGCTTGGTTACTTGAATGTCTTCGACGACAGCGCGATCGAGAAGATGGGTTTGTTGTTTGAGTTGGGTAGCGGTGATTTGCATGTTGACTCCTTGTACCATTTGTACTAATTATACAATTTGTTTCTTCAAATGTCAACCCTCCAAACCTCTCTAAAACCATAAATTCGATACAATCACCTCAATAAATAATGCAAGGCATCCCCTATGTTCGATACCCTAACCGACAGTTTCAAAAACGCCATTGGAAAGATCCGTTTCCATGATGATGAAAAGGCACTCAAGAAGGCACTGACTGAGCTGAAAAAATCGCTCCTCAAGGCCGACGTGCATCACAAAGTGGTCAAAGAGCTCATCGCGACAGTGGAGCGGGAGACCAAGAAAAACGGCATCGGCAAGGATCAGTTCCTTGCTGCTCTTCAGGCGGAGCTGGTACGCATCCTCACAGCCGAGGGCAATCAAGGCTTTGTCTTCGCATCCCGGCCGCCGACGGTGGTGCTGATGACCGGTTTGCAGGGCTCGGGTAAGACCACGACGACCGGCAAGCTGGCGTACATGCTCAAAGAACAGAAGAAGAAAAAAGTCCTCATCGTCGCAGCCGACCTGCAGCGTTTGGCAGCGGTGGAGCAGCTGCGGCAGATCGCGGCGCAGATCGAGGTGGATCTGGTAGCCGATGAGAACGGCACGCCGGTGGAGCTGGTGCGTACTGCGCTGAAAAAAGCCGAAGATGAGCTCTACGATGTGGTGCTCATTGATACCGCCGGACGGCTGGCGATCGACGAGGAGCTGATGGCGGAGCTGGCCGAGGTGCAGCAGGCAGCCGATCCGGATGAGATCTTCTATGTCGCCGATGCGATGACCGGGATGGATGCCGTGCGCACAGCCGCGACGTTCAAAGAAAAGATCGGTATCACCGGCGTGGTGCTGAGCAAATTTGACGGTGACTCCAAAGGGGGTGTCGCTCTAGGGATCGCCCACCAGGTTGGTGTGCCGCTGCGCTTCATCGGTAGCGGGGAGAAGATGCCCGATCTGGAGCCCTTTATCCCCGAGCGGATCACCGGGCGCCTCATGGGTGCCGGAGACATCGAGGGGCTGGCGGAGAAAACTGCTGGGGTGATCGATGAGAAAACCGCCAAACGTATGACCTCCAAGATCAAAAAAGGGCAGTTCAATTTCAACGACTTTCTTGATCAGATGGAGCAGATCAAGAAGCTGGGCTCCATGAAATCAATCATGGGGATGATCCCGGGCATGGGCAACATGGCCAAGCAACTGGGCGACATGGATCTAGAAAACTCCGACGAGGTCAAGCAGATCAAAGCGATGGTCAGCTCCATGACCCCCAAGGAGCGCGAAAACCCCGACCTGCTCAACAACAGCCGCAAGCGTCGCCTAGCTGCTGGAGCCGGACTCGATCCGATGCAGGTCAACCGTGTCCTCAAGCAGTTTAAAAACGCCTCCAAGATGGCCAAGAAGATGTCCACCAAAGGGGGGATGAAAGAGATGCAGAAAATGATGCAGCAGATGGGAGGCCAAGGGGGCGGTGTGCCTCCGGGGCTGATGGGTCGATAGTGGATAGTGGATGGTTGATGGTTGATGGAATTGTAGGGTGTGCAATTGCACACCAAAGAATTAGGAATTAAGAGTGAGGAGTTGGGAATGTTGGTATGCTTTTCTTTGAAAAGCTTTTACTGAACAAGGGGCTGGGACTTCAGTCCCATAAAACGCAACACTTACTACGTAACACATAACACGCAAACAAGGATCTGCTATGACGTCACAAAATACCTTGGGAGTACTTAGCGATTCAGAGCGTGAATATTTTACCGAATTGCGCCACGAACTCCACAAAATTCCCGAACTAGGCTACACCGAGACGCAGACGAGTGACCGGATCGCTGCGGAGCTCGATCGGATGGGGATCACCTATGATCGAGGGATCGGCGGTACCGGGATTGTCGCATGGATTACCAAAGGGGCAGGCAGTCGCGCTATCGCCCTGCGTGCCGATATGGATGCGCTGCCGATCACCGAAGAGAGCGGGGTGGCGTACCCCTCCGAGCACCCGGGGGTGATGCATGCCTGTGGGCACGACGGGCACAGCGTGATGCTGCTGGCCGCGGCCAAAGTGCTGCAGGAGCGTATGGAGTTTGACGGGACGGTGTATCTGATCTTCCAGCCGGCCGAAGAGGGGGGAGCGGGTGCCAGGGCAATGATCGATGATGGTCTGCTGGAGCGGTATCCGTTTGAGCGGATCTACGGGATGCACAATCGCCCGAGTGAACCGTTGGGGACGTTTTTGGTCAAGTCCGGCCCGGTGATGACCTCGGTCGATACCTGGCAGATCGTCGTGCAGGGGCGCTCCGGCCACAGCTCCCAGCCCCACCGCGCCATCAACCCCATCGTCGTCGCTTCCCACATCGTTCTGGCGATCAAGGAGATCTCATCGCTGGACATCGACCCGGCACAAGCCCACGTCGTGAGCGTCGCCAAGGTCGAGAGCGGGATTGCCTTCAACATCGTCCCGGACATCTGCACGATCGAAGGCTCGATCCGCGCCTTCAGCGAGACGGTACAGGATCGGATCGAGGAGCGGATCCGCACCATTGCCCGGGGGATCGCTGAGAGTTTCGGCGCAACAGCCGAGGTACACTACGCCCGCCGCTATCCCCCCACGATCAACACCCACACCGAGATCGCCCATCATGCAGCCGAGCGCGTCTCGGGTGTAGAGAAAGTGCGCACCGATTTTCCCTCCAGCATGGGGAGCGAGGATTTCAGCTTTTTCCTCCGTGAGAAAGAGGGCTGCTACGTCTGGCTCGGCACCCAAACCGATCCAGATGCCGAGACGATCCCGCTGCACTCCAGCCGATACGATTTCGAAGATGCCGCGCTGCCGATCGGAGCGGGGTACTGGGTGGAGATTGTACATGAGGAACTGTAGGGTGTGCAATTGCACACCAGTGAATTAGGAATTAGGAGTGAGGGATTAGGAATTTTGGTATGCTTTTCTGTGAAAAGCTTTTATTGAACAAGGGGCTGGGACTTCAGTCCCACAAAATGCAACAATAACACTTAGCACGTAACACGCAAAAAGGAGCCATCATGACCCTGCAAACCCACCTGAAAATTGACAAACGTCTCAGCGGTCAGGTGACGACGTTTGTTTCGGAGGGAGTGCGTGCTTGGTAATTAGGGATTTTCACCCTTGTTCCCATGCTCCTGCATGGGAATGCATATGATGAGATTACTTGCTGAAAAACCTTCAATTTGGTTGTAAATAGTATAGGTATTCCCATTGGGGACGATGGGGACTATACGATTAAGCCTAAAGAGAAAACGATTCACGAATATGTTATACTGCTAAAAACCTTCGGGAAAGCAAACATGAACATCAAGATAATAGCATTGGTCGGAGCAGTATTATTACTTTTTTCGCTGACTAAATGCAACAATAAAAACCACAATCCATCAACTTTTGTGGAAGCGTCATCTATTGATACGATGCATTTCATACAAAGAAAAAGTAAATTTACGAGATGGTTGTCCAGTAAAGAATACAAATCAAGGTTTAAAAACAAAAGTGCATATTACAGAAGACATAAATTATATCCAGCATATATAGAAATGAATACCTTTGGGGATAGAAGGGTAATAGAGATCCCTTATGAACCACCCTTTCACTGGCGATGTACCAGTGCAAGAACAAAAGATGAATTCAAAAAGATCCACATCAATGAAACATTAAACAGAGGAAAAAAACTCTTGAGTTTGTCGATTATAAATAAAGACGGTATTGATATTTATACAGGCACTTGGGTAAGTGAAGATGTTTTTGAACGAGAGTCAAAAAAACTTGAAAAGTATGGAATCAAACTGCCAAACTTTTTTTAACTCGTTCCACATCTCCCGATGTGTAACGCATATCCAAGATAACCAAGATTCGGAACATTCCACTTTATGCCACATTCCAACGATGACATCCGTCATCCGGGCAGATACGGGATCTGTCCCTACAGATGATGTTCCTCACCAGTAACCTCAATTGCTATACTAATTTTATAATTGTTATGTTATAATAACCCACGTTATCGTAACGAAGGTTATTATATGAAATTCTATAACAGAGAGAAAGAGCTGGCGATCCTCCGTAAAGCCGATTTGCTCAAAACAAAACACGGCATTATGACGATGGTGATCGGGCGGAGGCGGGTGGGGAAGACTGCACTGGTGCTTCAGGATTTTTCTGAGGGGGAAGTGCTTTACTTTTTCGCTTCCAAAAAGAGTGAACCGCTGCTCTGCGAAGAGTATCTTGATGAGATTGCGACCGTGCTGTCTGAGAAGCCGCACGGGCGTATCGAGCGGATCGAAGCCCTCTTTGCTTACCTGCTGGATCTTGCAAAAGACCGCCCTTTGACGGTGATCTTCGATGAGTTTCAAGAGTTTTCCCGCGTCAATCCCACCATCTATGCATCGATTCAGAAACTCTGGGACAGGCACAAAGGGGAAGCGAAAATCCATTTGATCACCTGTGGATCGGTCTACTCCATGATGAAGCGCATATTTGAAGATGCCGGGGAGCCGCTTTTTGGACGCAATGATTTCAAAATCGACTTGAAGCCTTTACGTCCGGTTGTTCTCAAGGAGATTCTGGAAGATCATGGAGCATACAGCGCCCGAAATCTGCTCGATTTTTACACGATGACCGGCGGGGTGGCGAAATACATAGAACTGTTTGTATTGAGGGAAGCGTATGACCGGGAGCAGATGATTGATGAGATTGTTTCTCCTTTCTCCCTCTTCCTCGATGAGGGGCGTAACCGTCTGGTAGAGGAGTTTGGCAAAGAGTACGGCACCTATTTCTCCATCCTCTCCCTCATTGCTGCTTCCAAAACATCCCGAAGCGCGATCGAGTCGATATTGGAGCGGAACGTCTCAGGGCATCTAAACCGCTTGGAGAACGACTATGCCGTCATCAAAAGCATCAAACCCATCGGCACCAAACCCAACACCAAAGTACAAAAATACCGGATCGAAGATAATTTTCTTGCATTTTGGTTTCGGTTTGTTTACAAATACCAATCTTACATCGAAGCAGAAAACTTCGATCGGCTCAAGGAGATTATCCGTCGGGATTTCTCGACCTTTCAGGGCTATTTTCTCGAAAAATTGTTTCGGGAGCTGATGATGCGGGAGGGGTATTCTCAGATTGGCAGCTATTGGGAGCGGGGCAACCAGAATGAGATTGACATTGTCGCCGTGGATGAAGAGAACAAACGACTTGTAATCTGCGAGGTCAAACTTTCTGCAAAGCGTTTAAATCGTGATCTTTTGATCCAGAAATCGGTCAATTTGTTGAACAAATATCCTGGGTATGACGCAGAGTATCGTCTGCTGAGTGTTGAGGATGTTGACAGATATGTGAAAAGTACCCCTTCACACCATAATAACGGTATAATATAGCTCTGAAACCAAGGGGGAACCCATGAAAAGGAAAGTCAAGCTTGTTTCGTTGTTGCTGCTTGTGCCTCTGGCATTGTTCGCTGATTTCAATCTCAAGACCAACGAAAAACTCCTTTTTGGATTTCACACCCCAAAAGGAAAATCACTCTCCATTGCGATTGACCAGAACAACCGATATATCGTTTACCGTTTTTCCAAAGGGAAAAAGGTGGAGTTGCAGTATCCCAAAAACCTGACCCATAGCTTCAAGAAGTTTACCTACTCCTACTATATGCGCGGTGGAATGGGCAACGCGGGGGAAGATCTGAACTATCTCCGGTTTCAGGTCGGGCCTATCCTCTATGTCGTCTATGATGAGTATACCTCCGATGATGACAGCCGTTTTGTCGGAATCAAAGTTCGGGATGCAAACAGCGGCAAAGAGTATGCCGATATCCAGGGAGACCCCAAAACAGTCACAGGGTCTCTATCGGACTTTCGGGACCTGAATGTTCGCAAAGACGACCGTACGGACTTCGGGGAGTGATGGTATGCCGAATATACTGCGTTATCTCTTTTGGCTGAGTACAGCGATACTGTTTTTGCAGGGGCAGGATATACGATCTCTGGATGAGATCAAAGAGCAGTACCGGCGCATCCATGATCACCTCTCGAGCTATACGAAGCAGCGTATAGAGATGAACGATGTATCGGCAGAAGGGACTGTCGCTGAGATCTACCGGGACGACCATGGTGCTGTCAGACTGGTCAACGTCAGCAGCTTCGGTGAAATGGGGAAGGGAGAGGAAGCGTACTATTATCACAACGACAAACTCTTCTTTCTCTATGCTGTCACTACTCAGTACAATGCCCCTTTCTATGCCGAGGGGCAATTCGATCCGAAACGGTCAAAAGTTTCCCGGGATCGGTACTATTTTGTCGGTGGCACAATGGTGCGGTGGGTTGACAATAACCACAAACAGGTCTCTCTGACGAGCACGGCGTTCCGGGAGAAAGCGCGGGAGATTCTCAACTTCGAAAAACGGCTCCATCGTCTCTTCTCCCCCCATAAGGCGAGGGATGTTTCCCGGTTTCGATGCCGGGAGGAGGAGACGGAGGGCTATGTCACTGCCTGGATCGAAACGTTTGCGGCGGATGGGGCTCCACTCTGGAAGCGGGAGATTGGCAAAGCCGATCCTGGGGCATTGGATATCCTTGCGTGTCTGGCGATGAAGGGGGGAGGGTATGTCGTAGCCGGAGACCGTACCGTCGGCGGCACCGGAGAGAGCGATTTCTGGATCGAGCGCCTGGATGCCCGAGGAGACAAGAGATGGCAGAAGCATTACCCGAAATTTCCCCAGGATCGCACCGTAAAGGTTGTAAAAGTATCTGACGGCGGGTTTGTGGCAACAGGTTTCAGGGATAAAGAGGGCAGCGAAACCCATCTGTGGGCCATGAAGCTCGATGCCTCCGGTAAAAAAGTGTGGGAAAAGTATCTGGGCGAAGCTGAACCGTCTGATACGATAACGGTCACTCGATCCAGAACATGTGCTGTCAAGATCGTGCAAAAATCCGACAAAGAAAGGGCAGACAAAACGAGAACGATCTGTCTGCAACCCTGATACGGGTCAATCCTGAAAACTGTCTTTCAGGACCTGACGGAGCTCCTTGAGGCGGTTTTTGGTTTGGACGACGAGGCAGCCTTGAACCAACAGCGCTTCACCGGAGCCGCCCCGCATCTCAAATCCTTCGAAGTTGCATTCCAAGTCACGATAAACGATCCATGCTTTTTCAGCTTTTTTAAGTCGGGTACGCTCTTCGGGGGGAAGTTTGTGCATCAGTTGTTTGTAGGCTGAGTTGAGTTGTCGATCGTAACGTTGCAAATCTTTATCTTCGCATTGGAGCATCGCATGCGTCGAAAGCGAGGCGTAGTCCTTGCAGTTCACTTGAGCGGAGTTTGCGCTTGAGAGCATTGGGCTCAACAAAAGCGGGAGCAGAAGATACTTTTTCAGGTTCATGGTTGTCTCCTTTATGATTAGGTGTTGCTATATCTTTGGTTCCTTATTGTACCACTTCCACCGCTCCCCCGCGCCGATGATCGGCTCCCCCTTCGAAATCTCCCGTGACGGCATTGACCCCTCCGAAGAAGAGGTTGGTGGTCTCAAATGGACTTAAGGTGTAGTGTTTTGCCACGGCATCGAGAAAGGCCGGATCAAAGCCCGGTTCGACGAAAACCTCTTCACGTTCGTAGTGGAGTCTTGGGGCGTCGATGGCACTCTGGATGGGGGTGTTAAAGGCGATGAAACGTTCGATCACTTCGGTGATGGCGCTGCGGATGCGGTTGGAGCCGGCGCTGCCCAGAGCGAGGATTGGGTGGCCGTCGTCGAAGACCATCGTGGGCGCCATCATGGACGGCAGGCGCACCCCGGCAGGCCATTGGAAAAATCCGTGAGGATTGAGATCCTCTTCGCCGAGCATGTTGTTGAGCATGATACCCGTCCCCGGGATGAGGCGGCCGCTCCC
>WFSU01000189.1 GCA_015485845.1 Nitratifractor sp.
TAGTAGAGCAGGTCGGCCAGAAGGTAGATCGGTATCACAAACTTCAGGATCATCCACGCGGAGCTGAGGGCTTTGTCAAGGGTCTTTTTCATAGGTACTTCCATTTTTTGTTATAAAATCAGCGGATATTTATCCAACTTTGGAGGCAGGACTTCAGTCCTGCATAACGGGACTGAAGTCCCTGCTCCTGATGAAAATATTATACCTAATGAACAGATGGAATGTCTTGGAAGATTTTGACCTAAAGTCTTGGTACGCATACGAATACATTGGACGTAGTAAATGTGTGCGTTCCCCATCAGGAGATGGGGACGAGGAGGAGAGGGTGGGGATAAGTCTCGGGCTTTACCCTTCGACGCGGATCTCGAGGCCGCCACCGGTGTCTTTGACGTTGGCGAGTTTGCGGCGCATGTAGGCGATCTTCTCCTGGAGGGGGAGATTTTTGGGGCAGTTGTCTTCGCAGCCGAGCAGCGTCATGCAGCCGAAGATCCCGCTGTCATCTCCCACGAGTTCGTAGAAGTCTTCGGCGGTGCGCTCATCGTGCGGATCGACGTCGAATCGGGCGACGCGGTTGAGTCCGACGGCTCCGACGAAATCGGGGCGCATGAGAGCGGTGGCGCATGAAGAGACACAGATGCCGCACTCGATACAGCGGTCGAGCTCGAAGGTCGCATCGGCCACTTCAGGCTCGATCCGTTTTTCCAGTTTGGTGAGATCCACCTCTTCTTTGGAGTGGATCCAGCTCTCGACCCGCTTGGACATCCCGTCCATCCACTGGCCGGTGACGACCGAGAGGTCTTTGATGAGTTTAAATGAGGGCATCGGCATGAGACGAAGCACCCCGTCGGGGTAATTCTTGGTCAGGGTGCGGCAGGCGAGGAGGGGCTTGCCGTTGACCATCATGCCGCAGCTTCCGCAGATCCCGGCACGGCAGACAAAGTCAAATGCCAGATCGGGTTCAAACTTTTCCCGGATCATATTGAGCGCGACAAACAGCGTCATACCGAGGGTTTCTTCCAAATGGTAGGTGACCATGTGGGGTTTGGACTGTGGGTCGCTCGGGTTGTATTGGAGGATTTCGAAGGTCAGCATGCGACCTTTATTTTGGGCTGTATCAGGCATAGCCGATCCCTTGTCGTTCATTTTTCTCTTTGTAGTTTTCCGGGAGATCGAAGGGCATCAGAGCGTCCTGGATCTCAAAGCGATCGGCACCGTTGGCCTCGAGCTCTTCGCGGATACGATCCACCTCGGCCTGCCGTTCGGCGGAGAGGGGGTGTTCGATGGTCATCCCTTTGCGTCCGTAGCCCCGGAACGCCGGGGGGATTTCCATCTTCATGATGTCCAGCTCTTCGTAGAAGACTTCGGGTAGGGTGGCTTCGGGGTCGCTCCACCGTACGAGGGTACGCTTGAGCCAGTTGGCATCGTCCCGCTTGAGGTAATCTTCGCGGTAGTGGGCACCCCGTGATTCGGTACGCAACAGTGCCGAATAGGCGATGGAGATGGCGATCTTGAGCATTTTAGGCAGCCGGTACGCTTCGACCAGCTCCGGATTGGAGGCATGGGTAACGTAGCGGATGCCCACTTTGCGGCTGCGCTCGAGCAATTCGCGGAGTTCATCCACTGCTTCCTGGAGCTCTTCTCCGTTGCGGAAGATGCCGACTTTGTCGTCCATGATCTCCTGCATACGGCGCTTGATGTCGAAGATGCTGTCGTCGTTGAGAGGGCGGGACATAATCTCGCGGATGTTCTGCTCCTCTTTTTCGACAAACGCTTCGATGGTCGCCGTATCGATGTCGATCTCATTTTCGAGGCAGTAGTCGGCCATGTAGTTGCCGACAATCATCCCCGAGACGACAGTCTCTGCCACCGAGTTGCCACCGAGGCGGTTAAATCCGTGCATGTCCCAGCACGCCGCCTCCCCGCAGGAGAAGAGACCGGAGAGATCGGGGGATTCGCCGGTGGGTTTGGTGCGGACGCCCCCCATGCTGTAGTGCTGTGCCGGGCGGACGGGCATCCACCCTTTGGGCCCTTCGTCGGCGGGATCGATGCCGTTGAAGGTCATGGATATCTCCTGGACATCCCGGAGGTTTTTCTCGATGTGTTCCCGTCCGAGGATGGAGATATCAAGCCAGAGATGGTCGCCGAAGATCGACTTGACCCCTTTGCCTTTTCGGATGTGTTCCATCATACGGCGGCTGACGACGTCGCGGGAGGCGAGGTCTTTTTTCTCCGGTTCATAGTCGGGCATGAAGCGGTAGCCGTCCACATCCCGCAGTACCCCGCCGTCTCCCCGGCACCCTTCGGTGAGGAGGATGCCGGAAGGGACGATGGGGGTGGGGTGAAACTGCACCGCCTCGGGGTTGCCCAGCGTCCCGAGTCCGGTCTCGAGGACGGCGGCTTGTCCAGTCCCTTCGCAGATGACGGCATTGGTGGTGGTGCGGTAGACGCGTCCCCAGCCTCCGGTGGCGATGTTGGTCGCTTTGGCGATGTACGCTTCAAGCTCTCCATCGATCAGATCCCGCACGACGGCACCGTAGCATCGGCCGTCTTTGTGGATCAGTGAGAGGAGTTCTTTGCGTTCGCGGATGTCGACGTCGTCCTTGAGCGCCTGATTGGCGACCCCGAAGAGCATCGTATGGCCTGTCGCATCCGAGGTGAAGCAGGTGCGCCATTTTTTGGTGCCGCCGAAATCCCGGGCGGTGATGAGCCCGTGGGCGTCGTCGGCTTCGGTGATGGTGGTGCGCTCGGTGTTGATGACCACGCTGCGCTCTCCCCGTTTGACACGGGACCAGGGAACCCCCCATCCGGCCAGTTCACGGATCGCCTTGGGGGCGGTGGTGACGAACATCCGGGCGACCTCCTGGTCGCACCCCCAGTCGCTTCCTTTGACGGTGTCAGCGAAGTGGACATCTTCGTTGTCCCCTTTGCCCATGACACTGTTAGCCAGACTGGCCTGCATCCCGCCTTGTGCAGCGGCAGAGTGGGAACGCTTGACCGGGACGAGGGAGAGAACGATGGTGCTCAGACCCTTTTCCTGGGTCGCCACAGCGGTGCGCAGACCGGCCAAGCCGCCCCCGATGACGAGGGCATCGCAGTATTGGATTTTCATGACAGCACCTCCTGCGCCGATAGATGGAGTGGGGCGGTCATCGCCGTGGTGGGTTGATAGCGTTGACCATAATCATTGCGGTGTTCCATTCCGATCTTGACATAGGCCGCCAGCGTCAGCAGTCCCAGCGTCAGGAAAAAGGCGGTGATCGCCCATTTGACCTTTTTGAGGCGCTTGCGAGCCGCTCGGGCGTCGGTACCGTTGCACCAGCCCCATTTCATGCAGAGGCGGTACAGACCGATCGAGCCGTGCAACTCCACGGCAAACAACAGCAGCAGATAGAGCGGCCACATGCCGTCACTCCAGACACGGTCTGAAGAGGCGAAAGGGCCGATTTTGTCGGCATTGCTCATGAGAATATAGAGATGCACCGACCCGATGAAAAACATCATGAATCCGGTAAAAGCCTGGATCATCCAGAGATTCGTATCCTCATGTTTGAGGGCGAAGGCGTGGGTCTTGAGCATTTTGTACTCTTTCCATTTATAAGGAAATTTCCGCATGGCCAATCCCGCATGGATGATGAAGATTGCAAACACAAACGTTATAGATAAGGTTACAATGATCGGGTGGGGATGCGCAAACAAAAAACTCCCCTCGAACATTTTGGTCACCGTGTACATGAAGTCTTTGCTGATTAAGATACTGGAGACAAAAAGCATGTGCCCCCACATAAAGAGTCCCAGGAACAATCCTGAAGCACTCTGCCAACGATCCAATCGGGCCGGCATACGGCTTTTGGTGCCGTCGACCCGTTTACCCAAGTATCCTTCGATGATACTTGCCATGACAAGTCCTTTGTGTTGGGGAGCAATAAGTCCCCGTTTTATCGTATGTCAAACCGCGTTTGGCATACGAAAAGTTTACTCCTATTTCTCTTGCCGGATTCTTAAATAATTGCGAAATTTTCTCAAATTTCTCGTAAAATCATAAATTTAAATAGTATAACAAAGAATTATAGTTTAATATTATTTTAATGTATTTTATACTATTATGTCCCTATCAAAATCAAGGAGAATACATGAAAGCACTCAAAACGCTTTTTGCGATCATCGGCGTACTGGCCGTCGTAGGGATCATCTACGCCGGCATACTGGTCAAGGACTTCGACCCCAAGGCCAAGGATGTCTACAAACACATGATGGGTACCCTTATCAGTACAGGGGACATCGCCAAGGCTACCGTCTATAAGGTGCAGGTCGAAGAGGGGGTCAGCCCCGATGACATCGTCGAATCGCTCAACAGTGTCGCCAATGAAATGGGGATCAAGCCCGTCGGTGACCTGCCGCTCTCCAAAGAAGTCGAAGCCCGCACCGGCAAGAAACAGCCTTACGTACGTGTCCTGAGCTACTGTCACCCCAACATTGCGGTTGAAATGGTAAAATACTCCATGGCTTACGGGGCTTATCTGCCGTGCCGGATTGTCGTGATGGAAGATGCCGATCACCGCTACTGGCTCTATGCGCTGGACATGGACATGATGATCCACGGCGGCCATCCTCTCTCTCCCGAGATGCTTGCGGATGGAAACAAAGTTAAGCACATCCTCTACACTATGATGGACAAAGCGTCCAAAGGGGAGTTCTAAACATCCCTCGCTCCCTTACCTTCCGGTGAGGCGCTTCTTCTTTTCTTTTCACTATCCTTCCATGCCATCATTTTGTAACGGTATATTTTTTGTTTCATGACCTATTGGTAGATGTTCCCTTTAGACCACTTGTTGTAAAATATGAGCAAAAAGGACGCCTCATGACGTACCGAAGCGGCAAGATTCAGTTTCTGTTCTGGGCGTTTTTCTTTTCGGTTCTGCTGTACCTGTGGATTGTGGCGGTGGGGTTGCAGACCTTTGTGCTGCCGGATGAGCCGCCGATGGAGCTCCCAGCGGATGTAGTGGGTCTGTTGTTTGTACTGTTCGGGCTGTTGATCACCAGTA
>WFSU01000190.1 GCA_015485845.1 Nitratifractor sp.
GGACTGGCGATCCTCGATCTCAGCCGCGAAGTGAGCACCCGGCTGGCCGACTACGCCCGCTGCGAACTCCGCCTCGATCTCTTGCCCGCCTACCCCAAGGAGAAACTCACCGCCCTCCTTCTGAAGCGGATCGACCCCCAAAGCCGCAAACCCCTCCTCCTCTGGCTCGAAGGAATCCTCCACAAAAGACTCGCCCGCGCCCTCCTCACCCACACCCGCTGCCGCGCCCAGACCGAAGCAGAACTCACCCGCAAATCGATCAACACTCTCGTCCACACCATCAAAAACCTTTCTTTGCCTATCCACGACACACGCGGTTTCGAGTATGCCGAAGTGGCAACCGGCGGGATCGACACACGCGAAGTCGATCCGATCACCATGGAGTCACGCATCGTACCGGGACTCTATTTTGCCGGAGAGATCCTCGATGTCGATGGCGACCGAGGAGGGTTTAACTTGCACTTTGCCTGGGTGAGCGGGATACGCGCCGGATCCATGTGCCGTCTGTCTTGACAGGCGGGGATGTTAACAGGTATAATTTATCACGCGCTTCATACTTAAGATTATGTATGGATAGTATGCAAAACATAAGAGAGTTATACGCAGTATCTTACAAAGTACTGGACAAACATGTTTTTTATGCTTTAGTCAAACTGGATAAAATCAATTTCAAGGAATGACCGATGAAAAAATACTTTTGCTGATATCTACTTGGGGTATCACTTTGCCTAATTTTTTGATTTTTAGCAATGAACGAACATCAGAATAAATCGGAGGCGTTTTGAACTTATGCTATAATAACTCAAACCAAGTGGAGGTTGACCATGCATCGAATTCAACTGGATATCAGCAATGACATTTTCGATAAAGTGATGTTTTTTCTGAATTATCTCCCGAAAAACAAAGTAAAACTCACCATATCCAATCCAAAAAAACCTGCAGAACACCATAATATTTTTGAAGATTTTCTCAACCAAACCCACACCGTAAAGGCTATCGGCTCACTTGATCGAGAGACACTGCATGAGCGATAAAGTTTTTATCGATACCAACATTTTCGTTTATGCATTTCTGGATACTCCCAATCGTACCGAAGATGCCCTGAAACATCAAAAAGCTCAAACGTTTCTTGGCAATTTTTCCGACAACGTGCGCGCCATCATATCGACTCAAGTGTGCAACGAATATTACAGCGCTTTACGCAAACACCGCATACCCGATAAAAATATTCAACAGAGCCTTCGCAGCTTGATGGCTGCCTCACAGGTTGAGGCCGTCACAGACAAAACAGTACAAAAAGCCATGGAAGTTCACAACCGCTATGGTTTCAGCTACTGGGATTCGCTGATCATCGCTTCGGCCTTAGAGAATGATTGTCATATCCTTTACAGTGAAGATATGCAAGACGGACAAGAGATTGAAAAACGTTTAAAAATTCTCAATCCATTCTCTCTCTAAGGCTATTTCCCCGCATTCTTCCGATCGCGCGCTGTCCGTTTGCGGGCGATGGGGTCGAGGCTCTTTTTGCGGATGCGGATGCTCTCGGGGGTGACCTCGATGAGTTCATCCTCTTCGATCCACTCCATAGCGATCTCGAGGCTCATTTCTCGGGGGGGGACGAGTTTGATTGCTTCGTCGGCACCGCTGGTGCGCATGTTGGTCAGCTGTTTACCCTTGAGGGGATTGACTTCGAGGTCGCCGGGGCGGGCGGATTCACCGATCACCATACCGTTGTAGACTTTGTCCTGCGGTTTGATAAACATGGTTCCACGTGCCTGAAGGTTGAAGATCGAAAACGCCACCGCTTCCCCGTCATCCATCGAGACCAAAGCACCCGGTGTACGGCTGATCACTACACCGCTGTAGGGGCGGTACTCGATAAACGAGTGGTTCATGATCCCCTCACCCTTGGTGTCGGTGAGAAATTCGCTGCGGAAGCCGATCAGACCGCGTGCTGGGATCTCAAACTCCAACCGTACAGTACCATCAGGCATGGGGGTCAAAGAGGTCATCTCAGCCTTGCGCTTACCGAGCTTTTCGATGGCAACGCCCTGAAACTCCTCGGGGACATCGACGACGAGGTGCTCAAACGGCTCCATTTTGACGCCGTTTTCCTCTTTGGCGACGACCTCAGGACGGGCAAGGAGAAACTCAAACCCTTCCCGGCGCATGTTTTCGGCCAAGATACCGATCTGCAGCTCCCCACGGCCGGAGACTTTGAAGCTTGCTTCACCGAGCGGCTCCATGCGCATGGCGATGTTGGTCTCCATCTCTTTTTCGAGGCGTTCCTGGATTTTATTGGAGGTGACGTGCTTCCCTTCGGTACCGGCGAGCGGGCCGTCGTTGACCGAGAGGATGACCGAGAGGGTCGGCTCTTCGACGTGCATGGGGTCGAGGGGAACGGGATTGACCGGATCGCAGACGCTGTCACCCACGTCGATGTCCGAGAAGCCGGCGATGGCGACGATGTCCCCAGCCTCAGCCTCATTGATCTCCATCCGCTCAAGCCCTTTGAATCCGATCAGCTTGGAGATGCGGCTTTTGCTTTTGGCACCGGAGGCTTTGACGAGGACGTATTCGTCCCCTTTCTTGACCCGACCGTTAAAGATCCGAGTGATCCCGATCCGTCCGACGAAATTGTCGTTATCGAGGGTGAAGACTTGCGCCTGGGTATCGCTGTCGGCTGAGCCTTCTGGAGAGGGAACTTTTTCAAGGATCGCTTCGAAAAGCGGTGTCATGTCCTTGTTCTCGTCTTCGAGCTCCCACTTGGCGTAGCCATCCCGTGCTGCGGCGTAGAGGATGGGGAATTCCAGCTGCTCTTCGTTGGCATCGAGTGCTACCAACAGGTCAAACACCTCATCGACGACCCGCTCGGGATCGGCACCGTCTTTGTCGATCTTGTTGACAACAACGACAGGGATGAGACCAAGCTCGATCGCTTTTTTGAGGACAAATTTGGTCTGAGGCATGACCCCTTCCTGCGCATCGACGAGCATCAGTACTCCATCAACCATCTTGAGCACCCGCTCCACTTCCCCGCCGAAGTCGGCGTGACCCGGAGTGTCGATGATGTTGATCTTGTGGTCGCCGTAGGTGATGGCAGTATTTTTGGAGAGAATGGTAATGCCGCGCTCTTTTTCGATGTCGTTGCTGTCCATGGCACGCTCTTCGACCTCCTGGTGGGCGGCGAAGGTGCCACTCTGCTGGAGGAGTTCATCGACGAGAGTAGTTTTACCGTGGTCGACGTGGGCAATGACAGCGATGTTTTTTATGTTTTGCATGGGGGTTTCCTGGTTTCCTGACGTTATTGGGTCAGACCCGCAACGATAACGCTAAAGCATGATCATTGAGGTCAGACCCGTGGGTAATTTTCGCGCATTATAGCGAAAAGAGATAAGGGCAACTCTCCCGAAAAGCTTACCCCACCGTAATCCCCGACAATTCGTGGTAAATTTTGAGGGCATACCGATCGGTCATTGCGGCAATGTAGTCAGCGACCACACGCGCTTGTGGCCGTCGATCGATGAGGGCTTTCTGGTGGGAGGGGAGCAGGGAGGTGTCTTCATTGAATGCACGGTAGAGGGTGCGGATGCATGCCTTGCCTGCGTGCATTTTGCGGACGATTTTCTCATGACGGTAGAGGGTGGTAAAAAGGCGTTTTTTCAAACGCTTGAGCCCGGTAGCAATCTCGGGAGAGAAGCCCACCGGCAGAGGCACCGCAGCATCGAGTGTGGCGCAGATAGGCGCATCCCGCCTGTGGGTCTCGACTCCGGGGCGAGAAGTATGGATAAAATCCTCCACCAAGAGCTTGATGAGTGCCGCGACAAACCGGTGGCGGTAGAGCGGATGCACCTGCCCGATCCCCTCATCAACCACCATGCGATCCACCCGCTGTGCCAGCGGCTCCTCGAGAAGATCGGCAAAGGTGATCAACCCGTACTTAATCCCGTCATCAATGTCGTGGCTGGTGTAGGCAATCTCATCGGCATGATCAACTACCATTGCCTCCAGTGAGGGGTGGCGGTCGAGATCGAAATGTTCGGTGATTTCGGAGGGCAAGAACGGTTTGTGATAGGGATAGGAGTGTTTGAGCACCCCTTCGAGGGTTGCAAAGGTAAGGTTGAGCCCCTCAAAGTCGGGGTAGCGTTTCTCCAGCTTGGTCAGAACGCGGAAGGATTGGAAGTTGTGCTCGAAGCCGTTGGGGTGGCCGTCACTTTGGAGCATCTCATCGAGAATGTCCCCTCCAATGTGACCAAACGGCGTGTGCCCGAGATCGTGGCTGAGGGCAATCACTTCTGAGAGCGTCTCATTCAGTCCCAGCTGCCGCGAAAGCGTCCGGGCAATCTGGCTCACTTCGAGCGAATGGGTCAGACGGGTACGAAAATAATCCCCTTCGTGATTGAGAAACACCTGCGTCTTGTACTCCAGCCGACGAAAGGAGCTGCAATGGAGCACCCGGTCGCGGTCACGGGCAAACGGATCACGAAAATCATCCTCGAAGCCGAAAAATCTCTGAGAAGGTTGCATACCGATTTCCTTGTGTGAAATTTCAGAGGTGTTTCCTCCTGATAACTCCTGCATTCGCAAATGTGAGAAGCGTAAACAAGGGACAACTGCTTGTCCCTTGTAGCTTCGAAACCACAATGGTCGGAGCGAAAGCGAAGCCATGAAGGCGGACTCTCAAATATGAGTGCTCATTTGTCGCCATCAGGAGAAAACACCTCTTTTAATGCATTCTGCTATAATTGTACCAAATAAAATGCAGAGTAAGCCCATGCCCAAAACCGAAACCATGCACCACATCCGCTACACCTTCCCCCAAGTCACGCTCCTGCGCGAAAGCGGTATCGGTGTCGCCGAGATCGCAGCACGCACCTGCTATGACAGTTTTGCCAACTCAGAGAATGACGCGATCCGTCAAGCGCCCGAACATCTCGACGTAGAAGCGATCAACGCCATCGACGACTCCGATCTGCTCGACAGCCTCGCCTGGGTACACCACCACCACTCGATCATCGAACACTCCACATTGAGTTACCTCGTGCGGGGCACATCCCGAGGTGTCTTGCAGGAGCATGCCCGTCACCGGGTACAGTCGATCTCGGTACGCTCCACCCGCTACACCATGTCCTCGGTCATCAATGCATTCGTCGCGGCCATCGTCAGCGGCGAGGGCGAAGCGGCCTTTGTTCGAAATGTCCTGCCTCTCGATCTGTTTGTTGTCGCTGACGAAGCGTATCAGCGTATTGAGATCGCCGGGATGTATGCCAAGCTCCACTACCAATACACCCTCTCTCCTGAATATTTCATCGAAAATGCCGTCGCCAAATCCTCTCGCCATCTCCTCGAAGAGCCCGCTGACGCCGATACCCTCTATGCCGCCCTCGAAGCGGGCAAAAAAAAGCGCAACGTCGGGGATGCGTTCAAGCATGTCGTCTCGGACAACTGGAAAGTAGATATGGTCATCACCTTCAATCTCCGCAGCCTCAAAAACTACTTTGACCTGCGCACCTCCGGGGCGGCGTGGTTTCAGATCCGCTGGCTGGCCGAAGCTATGAAAACAGTCACCCCCGAGAAATACCTGCGGCTCATCGACAAAAGGTATAAGCGGATTGATTCACAGTAGGTTCACCTTTTTGTGGTACTCTCCCATAAAAATTGGGAGAACCACGTGAAAAACATTGTGATCTTTTTTCTTCTCATGGCAGGGATGCTCGTGGCGTCACCTTTTGATGCTGCGATCACACAAACCAAAAGTCCTTTTGCCAAAACACTCAAGACCCTCTATGCCAAAAACGGTAATCACCCCTTCTGGTCGGGTGTAGCTAAATCCAAGCAACTCGACACCCTCCTCGACCTGCTCGACGACCCCTACTTCAACTACAAAAACAAACCGTTCAACCGCACCCAGATCGATCGCTTGCTCGCTCAGATGGGCAGTGACATCCAACCTTCAGGAGTAAAAGAGCGACTGGACGTCGCCTTGACCGATGCCTTTCTGCGTCTGCTCCATTTTGTCCGGGTCGGGGATGTCAACTGGGGACTGGTCAAGCGTAAAATGGCGCGCCTCAAAGCGACTCAGGATGTCCGAGCCACCTGGGAGATCCACCCTCGAGGGATGCCTTCTGTTCAAAGTATCTACACCGCCCTCTCCGGTGGGAAAATTTACCCATTCCTCTCGGCACAAGTCCCCCTGCCCCATCGCTATCAACAACTCATTACCCTCCTCGGAAAATACCGCGCAATGCCCAATTGGAAAAAGATCCCTTACGGTAAGCTTCTTAAACCCCACGGCATGGATGATCGGATCCGCAGCATCAAAAAGCGGCTCCATTTCTTCGGTGATTTTCCCGGCAATGACACCGGTACCGGCTGGAGCAGCAGTTTGACCCGAGCCGTTCGCAGTTTCAAAATACGTTTCAATCTCCCCAAAGGGGATTACATCGACAACAAAGTAATCCTCTACCTCAACAAACCCAAAAGCTTTTACCTTCGGAAAATTCTCACCAATCTCGATATCCTCAAACTCTACCCACGTCACCTCGAAGCAGAGTATGCCGAGGTGAATGTCCCCGACTACCGGCTCCGCTACATTCAGCATGGTAAAACCGTCTTTTCCAGCCCTCTTGTCGTCGGACGCATCGACCGTCCGACACCGATTTTTAACGATCAAATCGAATACATGGTACTCAACCCCACCTGGACGATCACCAACAATCTCGTCCGTCGGGATCTCATCCCTGTCCTGCGTACCAATCCCGGATATCTCAAAGCCCACAATATCCATGTCTTTCAGGGGGGCAAGGAAGTACCACTCAATTTTGCCAAACTGGCCCGCGCGGAGCATGGAGGTGCGATTCCCTATCGCTTTGTTCAGTTTCCCAGCGACAAAAACGCTCTCGGTCGGGTCAAGTTTATGTTTCCCAACAAGTACTCCGTCTACCTGCACGATACCGACAATCATTCCCTCTTCCAGTACCGTTACCGGGTCTTCAGCTCGGGGTGCATGCGGGTAGGCAAGCCGTTTGACTTCATGAAGCTCCTCCTGCGCCACGCCAAAGGAAGCTACCCCAAGTCACGCATCCAAACGATCCTCTCCACCAACAAGCCTACCACCATCCGCCTGACCAAACCGATCCCCGTGCACATCGTTTACAATACCGTCTACCGCGAAGGGGGCAAAGATCACTTTCTCTACGACATATATATGTACGACCAAATGA
>WFSU01000191.1 GCA_015485845.1 Nitratifractor sp.
ATCTATGGCCGCTACTTCGGGACACATCGTCCGGCACGCAGTACCGTAGAAGTCTCCCGCCTCCCGAGAGATGTCAAGATTGAGATCGATTGCATCGCCGTAGCAGATGCCAACATGCGTTTTTGAGGCGACCCATGGAGAAAAATATTGGGCGAATATTTGTAATTGCCGGAAGTATGTTTAGTGTCGCAATACTGCTCATCAGCCCATTAAAAGCGTACGACAGCCATCACCCGGATCCCATGGCGATCCTCAATGGCCATGTGAGCCATTCCCGTCCCGTCGCGAAAAAAGAGGTAAAAGAGGACAACGCGACCAAAGGGATCCAGCCCTGGCGCATGTACAAACGACGCAAAGAGGGTCAATATGTCATCAAGCCTGAGCCCTACAGCATCAGTTCTAAAAAAAGTGATCCTGAGCTCCTCGGGCCTCAGCGAACCATACAGACAGCCGAGACAGTAGCGGCAACGGCTGCCCCCGTACCAGCAGCTGTGACCCCCCCGGCTCCATCTGCACCCAAAACTCCAACCGCCGGGATGACCCGTGATGAATGCATTGGCATGATTGGACAAGAGAAGTTTGATGCTTACGTTCAGAAATACGGGGGAGAAAAAGGGGCACTCCACCGCTGCCTCATCCTCAAAAGATTACGCTGAGAGGCCGTTTCAAAAAATCTTAATGATCGTTTGGGTATAATCTCGAACTTTTTCCAAGAGATACACAATTAAAGGGTTTGCAATGTACGCAATCATCAAGGCAAGCGGTCAGCAGTTCAAGGTTCAAGAGGGTGATATCATTGCCTTCGACAAAATGGGTCTTGAGCCAAAAAGCGCCGTAGAATTCAAAGAGGTTCTGGCACTCAGCAAAGACGGAGATCTGACCGTGGGAACTCCCCTCGTAGACGGTGCCGTTGTCCAAGGCGAAGTGATCAACGAAGGTCGTGACAAAAAAGTCATTATTTACAAAAAACGACGCAGAAAAGATTCCAAGCTCAAGCGCGGTTTCCGCCGTGATTTCACACGCGTTCGTATTACCAAAATCGGATAAGGAGACACTATGGCACACAAAAAAGGTCAAGGATCAACCCAAAACAACCGCGACTCCGCCGGACGACGCCTCGGCGTCAAAAAATACGGCGGTGAGAGCGTCATCCCCGGTAACATCATCCTCCGTCAGCGCGGCACGAAAGTCCACCCCGGTACCGGTGTCGGCATGGGCAAAGACCACACCATTTTCGCTCTTGTCGAAGGGGTTGTCAAGTTTGAGAACCGCACCGCGTCTCAGAAAAAAGTTTCCGTCGTCCCGGCGTAAATCCAAAAAGGGGCTGGGACTTTAGTCCCACTAAACGCGACTAAAGTCGCGTCCCCAATTACTAATCACCAATCACGAATCACCCATTACCAATACACCCTTTGATATAATACACCTACTAACGACATAAGGGTAACCTCCATGCACTCCTTTAACATTGAAATTACGGTAATGACGATTCTTTTGCTGGTCATACTCTCCAACGCCATCTCGATCAAGAGTCACATCCCCTCTGTCTTTCTTCTGCTCGGAGGGTCGTATGCGATCTATACCTTTTTTCCTGCGGCCATTCCGATCGATCTCAAGACAGAGTTTGATGCGTTGGTGATCTTTGCTATTCCGTTGATCTTTATGGCTGATGCGTTGCATTTGCATTTTGAGGATATTCGGCATTATTGGTTTGAGATTTTTTATCTGGCGGTCATTTCAGTTGCGATCAGCATCGCTGCGGGGGCGAGTCTGTATTATTTCGATCTTTTCGCAGGATTGAGTCTCGGGGCATATGTGACCCTTTTTGCCATTAACATGGCGACCGATGCGGTGAGTGTCCAGTCGATCCTCTCGCAGTTCAGTGGGATCGAGCATCGTACCAAAGTGCTCATCGAGGGGGAATCGCTGGGCAACGATGCCACGGCCGTCATTGCCTTTTTCTTCATCGGATTGCCGTGGATGGTGCACGGCGAGATGAGTGTGGGTACGGCAGCACTGGCATCGTTCAAAGTCTTCAGTCTGAGTACGGTATTGGGGCTGGTGATCGGCTTTGTCTTTTACCTCTTTCTCAAACTGTTTGACGATAAACGGAGCGAATTTTTTGCCTTTGTGGTCGAGGCGTATGGAGCCTATGTACTGGCCGAGCATTTCCACATCAGCGGGATTCTGACCCTCATCGTGGCGGTAGTGACGACCAAGTTTTACATCGATCGGGACATCGAACACCACAAGCTGGAACTCACCCGAGGTGAGAAGCGGTACAGCCGACAGCACCGCCGCAAGCTTCTGAGCCGCTTCGAAGCGACAACGCATGAGCGAATGGAATACATCTACGAAATGGCGAGAGAGTTTGGCTATATTGCGGCGGTTGTGATCTTTTTCCTGCTGGCAGAGATGGTGGATTTCCCGACGTTGCTGTCGTATTGGAAAGAGATCCTCGTGATGTTTGGGGTGACGACGCTCATCCGGGCACTCTCGATGGCCAAGTTTGCCTTCCTCGGGGATAAAACCGAGGCAATCAAGCCGGTAGGTCTCAAAGGGTGGTTTGTTCTCACATTCAGTGGGATGAAGGGTGCTCTGTCGATCATCCTGGTACACATGCTGCCGCACGATCTGCCCTATCGAGAGCTCTTCGAGTCAGTGACAGTGGGGGTCGTGGTACTCTCTATCTTTGTTTATGGTAGTATTCTGTGGGTATATTTCATGTTCTTTGATAAAAAGTAGGAAACAGGAAGTAGAAAGTAGCAGGTAGCAAGTAGGAATTTTGGGTGTGTTACGCGTTAAGTGTTAGGTGTTACGCCTTTCGGTATTGGACAGCACTCTTCCACGTAACGCATAACGCTTAACACGTAACACGAAGAACAAACCGGGAAAGCCAGTTCGAAAAGAAGAAAGATCAAAAATCAGATGATGTACAAAGGAACACCATGTTTGTAGACAGTGTAGAATTAACATTCAGTTCAGGGAAGGGGGGTGCGGGTGCGGTCTCTTTTTGGACGGAGAAATTCGTTATCAATGGCGGCCCTGACGGCGGTGATGGGGGTCGGGGCGGTTCGATCTACTTCAAAGTGGACAACAACACCGATACTCTCTCGGCTCTTCGGGGTCGTCGCCACATCAAAGCCGAGAACGGCCGCCCCGGTGAAGGGCGAAAAAAGTATGGCCGCAGCGGCAAAGATACCACCGTCACCGTACCTCCGGGGACGCAGGTGATCGACCGGGAGACGGGTGACGTACTCCTCGATCTCGTCGAAGAGGGCACGGTGGTCAAATTCCTCGAAGGGGGCAAGGGGGGGATGGGTAACACCCATTTCAAAAGCTCCACCAACCAGCGCCCCACCTATGCCCAGCCCGGTCTTCCCGGTGAGACCCGTGAGGTGCGGCTCGAGATGAAGATGATCGCCGATGTGGGGCTCGTCGGCTTCCCCAATGTGGGCAAATCGACCCTCATCTCCACCCTTTCCAACGCCCGTCCGCAGGTGGCCAACTATGAGTTTACGACGCTCACCCCCAAGCTGGGTGTTGTGATGGTGGGTGAATTCGATTCGTTTATGATGGCAGACATCCCCGGGATCATCGAGGGAGCCAGTGATGGTCGAGGGCTTGGGCTGGAGTTTTTGCGTCACATTGAGCGTACACGGACGCTGCTGCTGCTGATCGATGCGACCAACTACCGGGAGATGAAATACCAATACGAGATCCTCAAGGAAGAGCTCGCTCGATACTCATCCGAGCTTGCCACCCGTCCCCATGCTGTGGTGATTACCAAAATCGATGCTCTCAGTCCTGAGGATGTGAATGCAAAGACGGAGGGCTTTCTAAGCGGCCTGGGACTTGCCCCCAACGATACCCTCGGGAAATTGACCGCTGATCCTGTGCTGGAGAGTTATATGCAGCCTCATGAGGAGTGGGAAGAGTTTGACGTCGACGTGCCGGTGTTTGTCCTCCCTATCTCTGCCGTGGCGCAGACCAACACCGAAGCATTGCGCTATGCGCTGGCCGAATCAGCCAAAGCGGAAACGAAAAAGAGTGAAGAGGAGTAAACCCATGCAACGGATCGTTATCAAAGTCGGCTCCCATGTCCTCACCGAGCAGGACGGGGTCGCTCGGGAGCGGATGCGCTCACTCGTTGATCTCATTGCCGAACTCAAAGAAGCCGAACGTGACGTGATCCTTGTCAGCTCCGGTGCGGTGGCAGCCGGCTACACCCAGAGCCGTCTCGATCGCGGGGATGTGGCGAGCAAGCAGGCTTTGGCTGCTATCGGTCAGCCCTATCTGCTCAAAATGTATCAGGAAAAATTTGCCCACCACGGTATCCTCTCGGCGCAATTGTTGTTGAGTGCCGACGATTTTGATTCGCGCAAGCGCACCCGCCATGCCCGCAGAGCGGTCGATCGTTTGCTTGAAGTGGGGGTGGTGCCGATCATCAACGAAAACGACGTGACGGCCACCGAAGAGTTGCTCTTCGGAGATAACGATCGCCTTTCGGCACACGTAGCACACTATTTTGATGCGCAGATGCTGGCGATCCTCTCCGACATCGATGCCTACTACGATGCCGATCCCCACACCCATTCCGAGGCAAAACCCCGTAAGGTGGTCACACACCTGAGCCCCGAAGAGCTCAGTGCCGAGCACACCCCGAGCAATGCGTTTGCCACTGGCGGAATCGTCACCAAGCTCCAATCGGCGCATTTTTTGATGGAGTACGGTCGGCAGATGTTCCTTGCCAGCGGATTTGACTTGAGCGATGCTCGGGCGTTTTTGCTTGAAGGCAAGCATCAGGGGGGAACGCTGTTTCAAAGGTAGGGTGTTGTCCCCCGACAACACCAGATATAGGCACAACAAAAATAACCTTTGCATTACATACCAATTGGTGTTGTCAGGGGACAACACCCTACAGGTTTTTTGATACAAAATGAAAGATAAAAAATGAAACAAGAACAAAAACGTATCGTTTTCATGGGCACCCCCCACTACGCTGAAGCGATCCTTCAGACGTTGATCGAGGCAGAAGACATGGAAGTAGGGCTGGTGGTGACACAGCCGGATCGTCCGGTGGGGCGTAAAAAGGTATTGACGCCACCAGCGGTGAAAGTGCTGGC
>WFSU01000192.1 GCA_015485845.1 Nitratifractor sp.
CGCACCTTCGGCTACAAACGGGCGGAGATCCTCGCTGCGCTTTTCAATGCCTCAGTCCTCATCGGGATCGCGATCTTCCTCATCATCGAAGCGGTGCACAAGTGGCTGCACCCTGAGCCGATCCAATCGATGTGGGTGATCGGGCTTGGAGCGTTGAGTATCCTCCTCAATGCCCTCAGTGTCCTGCTGGTCAAGGATGATGCACATGATAATATGAATATCCGGGCGGCGTATCTCCATCTGATGACGGACGTGATGACCAGTGTGGCGGTTGTCATCGGGGGTGTGGTGATGTACTACTGGGGGATTGTGTGGATCGATCCGCTTATTTCGGTATTGATCGCCCTCTATCTGATCCGGTCATCCTGGGGGATGGTGCGGGAGAGCACAGCGATCCTGATGCAGTTTGCTCCGGAGGGGTTCGATATGGAAGCCCTCATTGAGACCATTACCTCAGAGCCTGAGATCGTCAATGTCCACCATCTCCATCTCTGGAGGCTCGATGACCATCGTATCCACCTCGAGGCACATCTGGACTTCGCTGAAGATGTGCCACTATCAGACTCCAATCGCCTCATCGATCGCCTCGAGCACCGCTTGCATGACGACTTTGAGATCGAGCATGCGACGTTTCAGTGTGAGTTCGGGCGGAAGGATGACAAGCAGATCATTCCATAAAGGCATCAAAAGCCGCGCGGGCATTGCTGACCACGGCTGCGCCCTGAGAATGGCGTACCAGTTTTACGAGGTAGGCGAGTTCTTCCTGAGTCATGCCGTTTTTCTTGAGGAGCATGGCTTGTTTGGCAGCACACTCCTCGTTGCCAATGGCGATGGAGGTGGCCAGGGTGATCATAAGTGAGGTCTTTTTGTCCAGCGGGTTGTTCTCATCCATGGTACTGAAACGAGAGCTCATGGCATGCTCGATGAGGAAACGGGGGTCGATCGCTTTGGCGCTGGCGAGGCTCTCGGGGAGTGAACCCATCTTTTCGGTCATGTTTGCTTCGACTTGTTCGGGGGTAGGGGGTATCATGGTGTGTCCTTTGATTGGTTTGTGCGGGTAGAATAGCAGAATAGTATTAATAAATCAAGATGAATTGATGTGATTAACCGAGTGAACACGGCTATTTAGAGAATGAAAAATCACCAGAGCATCTGTAGTCTCTCCTCTATCATGCGTGCCTCCTCAACCGAAACCTTCCGAAAGTGCACGATAGTTCCCGGCCGTGCCTGTGCCAGTTTCCAGGCATCGGAGGGGATGACGGCTCCGAGTTTGGGGTAGCCGCCGATGGTCTGGCGTTCGTTGAGGAGGACGATGGGCTGGCCGTCTCGGGGGAGCTGGATGGTGCCGTAGGCGATGGGCTCGGAGAGGATTTCGTATGTGTGAGCCAGCGGTGTCCCCTCGAGGCGGCAGCCCATCCGGTCGGTGGCGTTGGTGACTTTCCACGGGGTGTCTGTAAACTGTGCCTCCAAGTCTTGGCCGAGCATTTCGGCCTGTGTACCCCGGACGTAGCGCAGGGTGATCTCCGAGTCATACGTGGGGATCAGGTGAGAAGGAAGCGAACGGGGGAGGGGAAACGGTTTTGCTGGAGAGCATCGGAGGTGATCTCCCCCTTCGATCATGTGTCCGAGGTGATCGCGGAGGCTGACGGAGGTGCTGCCGAGGTATCCGGGTGCGTCAAATCCACCCGTTGCGGCTAGATAGATACGCAGCCCCTGTGTGATCATCCCGATCTCGATCGTGTCATTCGGTGCAATGGTGTACGTGTGCCAGAGGGGCTTACGGCGGCCGTTGATTTTGACGATAGCCGTACCGCCGGTGAGGGCAATGGTGGTGGCGGTCGTCGCCCGGAGGGTGAGGCCACCCATGTTGACTTCTATGAGAGTGGCTCGGGGCGGGTTACCCAGCAGTCGGTTGGCCTGCCGGGCGGCGTAACGGTCGGCCGGGCCGCTCTGGGTAATCCCGATATCGCCATAGCCGAACCGCCCCTCATCGACGTAGAGGCTCAGCATCCCGCTGCGCAATACCTCAAACCCGCTCACAACTCACCTCCAAGCTCAAGAAACCGCTCCCGGTCAATGGGCTCGAATGTTACTTGATCGCCGGGGCGCAGGAGCGAAAACCCTTTCAGTGAGGGGTCAAAAAGCTCCAGCGGAGTGCGCCCGAGGATATTCCAGCCGCCGGGGGAAACCATGGGGTAGATGGCGCACTGGGTGTTGGCTATGGCAACGGAGCGGGCGGGAATGTCGGCACGCGGCGTGGCCAGCCGGGGGGTGGCGATACGGTCATCTACCTCCCCCATGTAGCCAAATCCGGGCATGAATCCGATCATATAGACTCGGTATGTCCGGCCGCTGTGCAGTGCGATTATCTCCTCGATGCCAAGATCGTGTGCATCGGCGACTTGCTCGAGATCCCATCCCACCTCCGTATCGTAGTAAACCGGGATGGTGAGGGTGCGGGGTGCGACAGCAGATTCGCGGTCGATGCGGGCTTCGTACTCCTGCATGATGGATGCGACCGCCTCGTGGGTGTAGCGTCTGGGATCAAATTGAATGTAGAGGGTGGTATAGGCGGGGATGATTTCGATGAAGCCGGTGATCTCTGCCGATTTGAGTGCACGGTAGAGGGCAAGGATGTGATCCGAAACAGCTGGATCGATCGCCTCACCGAAACGGAGCAGGAGGGCATCAACCGCCGCAATCTCAGAGCGCATCACGCAGGGCCTCAATGACGGCGATTGCCTCGGGGTTGTCCCCGTGGACACAGAGGGAATCCCCCCGCAATCGCAGTGGCAATCCATCGTGCGCTTCGAGGGTGCCGGTATCGAGATACTTCCGAATGCGCCCGCTGATCTGCTTCGGGTCGTGGAGGAGGGCATGGGGTTCGGTGCGGGGGACGAGATGCCCTTCGGGTGTGTAGTTGCGATCGGCGAAGAGTTCGTAGCGCAGCGGGATACCGTAACGGGAAGCGATGGATTCATAGGCTTTGTTCCGGGGGCTGGAGAGGATCATGAGTTCGAGGTGGGGATCGATCTGCGAAACGGTTCGCGCGATGGTCTCAAAGATTTTTTCATCCCGCATCATGTCGTTGTAGAGGGCTCCGTGCGGTTTGACGTAGCCAAGTTTCAGGCCGTGGGTATGGGCGATGGGCTCGAGGCGTTCGATTTGCTCTCGAAGTGTTTGGGCAAGCGCTTCGGAGCTCATAGGGATCGATGTTCGCCCGAAGTTTCCCGGATCGGGGTAGCCCGGATGGGCACCGATCTCGACGCCGTGCTCTTTGGCCAGGCGGACATTGTCTTCCATGGTCTCTACGGAACCGGCATGCCCCCCACAGGCGATGTTGGCCTGATCAATGAGGGGGTAGAGAGCGGCGTCATTGCCGGCACCTTCCCCGAGGTCGCAGTTGAGACGGAGAGTATTCTTTTGCTTCATCATAGCGCCATTATACCTATTTCCCGATCATATGTTGTGGCAGATACGTAGCGATCTCAGGAAAAGCGGTCACCACGACGACGATGAAGATCATGATGAGGAAGAACGGAAAGGTGGCTTTGAGGATGTAGCTGATCTCTTCACCGGAGATACTCTGGATCACGAAGAGTGAGAAGCCCACCGGTGGGGTGATCTGGCTGAGCTCGACCATGAAGACGAGGAAGATCCCGAACCACAACGGATCAAACCCGGCCATGACGACAATCGGCAGCACGATCGGCAGGGTCATTACCACGATGGAGATCCCATCGAGGATCATCCCGAGGAAGATATACATGATCCCGATCACGAGGATCAGGACATACGGGGAGAGGTGAAGTCCGGCGATGTACTCACTGATGGCGCGGGCGATCCCGAGGAATCCGACGACCTGCGCGAGGAAGCTGGCACCGGCGATGATGAAGCTGATCATGACGGTGGTTTTGACCGCATTGAGGAGGGAATCCCGGAAAATCTGCCAGCTGAAACTGCGGAAATAGATCGCCAGAATGATCGCGCCGAGTACGCCGAGTGCTGCGGCTTCGGTCGGGGTGGCAAACCCGCCGTAGATGCTCCCGAGTACCAGCGTGATGAGGGAGAAGATGGGGATGAGCTCCTTGATGGAGTATATCTTTTCTTTGAGGCTGAAGTGCTCCTGCGTGCGGGGAACGACATCACGGTTGATGGTCGAGACAAACATAATGTAGAGCGAATACGCCGTACCGAGCAGCAGTCCCGGGAAGATCCCGGCGATGAAGAGCTTGCCGATGGAGACATCCGAGAGGACGCCGTAGATGATCATGATGAGGCTCGGAGGAATGAGAAATCCCAGCGTCCCGCTCCCGGCCAGCGATCCCAGCGCCAGCTTCTTGCTGTAGCCCCGTTTTTTGAGTTCGCTGAGGGTGATCTTGCCCACGGTGGCGGTGGTGGCGGCCGACGAGCCCGATACGGCGGCAAAGAGCGAACACGCGGCGACGTTGACGTGGAGCAGACGGCCGGGGACGTGGGTGAGCCACGGCATGAGTCCGTTGAGCAGCCGAGTCGAGATGGAGGAGTGGTAGAGGATCTCCCCCATGAGGATAAACATCGGCAGGGCCGCCAGCGACCAGGAGTTGAGCGAATCGTACAGTGAACCGGCCAGCAGGTCGCCTGCTTTTTGAAAGAGGCTGATGGTAGGCGGCAAATGGTGTTCGTAGAGCATCATCCCGGCCATCCCGGTGAGCATGAGGGAGACCCCGATCCAAATCGAGCTCATCAAAAACAGAAACATCACCCCCATCAATACCACGGAGAGGATCAACGGATCACTGATCATGGAAGATCCTTTTGAGGACAAATACCAACACGGAGAGGGCAAAGATCGCCAACCCGATGACGATGGGGATCTGCGTCAGGTAGAGCGGCGTCTCGGAGACCCCTTCGGAGAGCATCCCCATCTCCTTGGACTCGAGCATGAAGCTGGTACTGTAAACCAAAGCGAAAAGCAGGATCGCCAGGGTCATCAGACCGGCGAAGATGTCTACCCATCGGTTTGCCTTACCTTTGAGACGGGAGGTGACGATGGAGATACGGATATGTCCCCCCTCGTCAAACGTATACGCCAGCCCGAGAAAGACCGCCGCGAGATAAAAATACCCGCTGTACTCATCCGCCCGCATCGTCGAATAGTCAAAAAATGACCGCCCGATGATCTCGGTCATGATAAGTAATACTAGCATCACGAAGAGCGTTGCCGAGAGGTACGCTCCCCCGCGTGTGAGGGCGCGGCTGAATTTTTCGAGGCGGGAGAGCATTTTAGTGCTTGTAGGCGGCGAAAATTTTCTTGATGTCGTCACCGGCATCTTTGAGGTATTCGTCGAGCATTTTCTTGCCCACTTCAGATAACTGCTTCTTGAGAGTAGGGCTTGCTTCGGCGATCTTCATCCCGTGATCGGCCAGTGTTTTGAGGGCGATGGCATCTTCTTTCTTACTCACGCCCCACTGAGCCGCTTCGGTCTCTTTGGCTGCCTTGAGCATGGCGGCCTGCTGGTCCTTGGAAAGGGCGTTCCAGTAGTCGAGGTTGATGGTGACAGCCTGGAGGGGATAAGCGTAGTTGATCTTGGTGAAGTGACTCAGCACCTCCCAGAGCTTGCCGTCCTTGCCTGAAGCCGACGAGGTGACGACGCCGTTGACCATCCCAGTCTGGAGCGCGGAGTAGACTTCACCCCACGGCAATGCCACGGCGTTGCCCCCGGCCATTTTGACGAAATTTGCGGAGTTTTTGTCGTAGGTGCGGGCTTTGACGTCTTTGAAATCGGCCGTAGAGTTGATGGCGTGCTTGGTGTAGATGCCGCTTGGAGGCCAGCTGACGGCGTAGAGCATCTTCTGGTTCCACTTTTTGGCCACCGCATCGTAAGCGGGCTTGGAGAGCTGGTAGAGCTTGAACGCATCATCATAGCTGTTGGCAACAAACGGGAGTGCGGAGATCCCGAAGACTTTGCCCCCACCGGCAGTGAAGGGGATGAACATATCGGTCATGGGCGCGGTGCCGTCTTTGACGGCTTTGAGTGGGTTGCCCTTGACGAGCGAGCTGCCGGCATGGACGGTGATCTTGACCGTGCCGTTGGAGTACTTGTCCACCAGCTTGGCGAAGTTCTCCGCCCCTTTGGTGTGGAAGTTGTTGGCGCCATACTTGGCATTGAGGTCAAGCTTGGTCACATTCCCTGCGAACAGCGTAGCAGTAGCGATCGAGGCTACGAGTAGTTGTTTCATCATGGTTTCTCCTTTGTGAAATGATGTGGGGGTATTATGCCATGGGGTGGTGAGGTTTTGGTGAGGTGGTGTATTGGTATAGTGGTTATTGGTGTATTGGGGACGCGACTTCAGTCGCGTTTTCTGGTTCCATATCTCCCGATAAGGAACCCAATATTAGGTCTAATGCTATAGAGGGATTTTGATACTTTATGGTGTTTGTATGTAGGTATAGTTCCATATCAGGAGATATGGAACCAGTGAAAGGGGTGGGTTGGTCAGGCAAAAAACATATAGACAGCTACCCCAACGAGAAGCAGGGAAAATACGATTTTCTGTATGAAGAAAAACCGCTCATTCTCTACCCATCGCCTCAAGCTGGCACCAAAAATAGCCCAAGCCGTATTGCCCACAAGGAAATACCCCAAAGCAAGAACACTGAGGAGCACTATTCCAGAAAGGGTTTGCCCCTCTTCAGAGAATTGGGCATACATAACAATTAGAGTCATCCATACCTTTGGGTTCAGCATGCTCAGAGCAAATCCATTCCAAAAGCCAAGTGCCACAGCCCCTTCTCCAACTTTCATCTTTACAATTTTCCATGCAAGAAGCAGAAGATATAGTATTCCAAGATACCGTATCAGCTCCATGAGCAGTGGGTAGGCAGCAAACAGACTTTTCAAACCGATGCCCACTCCAAATGCCTGTGTCAAAAAAGCAATATTGATTCCGGCAATCAAAGGGATACTTTTACGGAAGCCACTCTGTATCCCTACCGCAGAAAGCGTGATATTGACCGGACCGGGTGTCCAGGCCAAAGGTATGATAAACATCGAAAAAATCAGTAAAAAGTTCATGAATCTCCAAAAATACCTTTTGAGTATCTTACTATCTTTTTCAGTAAGTGAGCCTTTTTCTGGTTCCATATCGGGAGATATGGAACCAGTGGAACTCCTCACCCCTAATTTCTAATTTCTAATTCTCGCAGCCGATACCCCTCCCTCGGAACATTCTCGATAATATCCACTGGCAACCGTGAGCGAAGTTCTTTGATAAAGGTCTTGAGTGCTCCCCGGCTCATGGGTTTGTCATCCCAGAGGTGGTCGGCAATCTGGTCGTAGGTGGTGATGGCGGGATGGTGGCGGTGGAGCAGGAGGAGGAAGCGTCGGTCGCGCCGGCGCAGGGGGATGGGTCGGTCGCGGTAGAGGAGTTCGCCTCGGCGCAGATCGTAGTAGAGATCGTTGGCCAGATCGATACGGTGGATGAGGCGCTCTTCGAGGGCGTGGAGGAGTCCTTCGAGGAGATTGGTGGCGTTGACGGGTTTGAGGATGTAGTGGCTGATGTTGAGGTTGATGAGCTCGAGGAGGTACTCTTCGTTGGAGTAGGCGGTGACCATGACGATGGGGACGTGGCGGTCGATTTCGCGGATGAGGCGCACCATCTCCACGCCGCTCGAGCGGGGCATTTCGATATCGGTGAGGATCAGATCGGGGCGGGTTTCGTAAAAGCGATCGAGCCCTTCTTCGCCATCAGCCGCTTCGATCACTTCGTCGAAGTAGTACTCCAGTGTGCGCACCAGCCGTCGCCGGATGCCTGCTTCGTCCTCGACGCAGAGGATGCGGAAGTTTTTGAGCTGTTCGATCTGGGTGTTATCCATGGTCGATCCTGATGGTGAATCGGGCACCCCGGGATGTGTTGGTGACGCTCAACTCACCCTCCATGTTGTTTTCGATGATCATCTTGGAGATGTAGAGTCCCAGACCGGTCCCTTTGGTGCTGCTCTTGGTGGTGTAGTAGGGCTCGAAGATCCGTTCGATCTCTTCAGCATCGATACCGCCGCCGTTGTCTTCGACGCTGACGGTTGCGATGCCGTTCTCCTCGGCGATGCGGATCGTAATTTCCGGATCGGATATTTGGCGCTGGACGAGGATGTCCTTGGCGTTGGTGAGGAGGTTGAGGATCACCTGGGCAAACTCCCGTTCGTAGCCGTGGATGGTGACGGAGGTCTGGGCATCGCGGATGAGGGTGATGTGGGCATTGCGGATCGCGGCATCGGCGAGGCGGATCGCTTCGTCGCAGGCGTGGGCGACGTCGAAGTCTGCTTTGACCTTGTCGGGTTTGAAAAAGTTGCGAAAGTCGTCGATGGTGTGGGACATGAACTGCGTCAGCCGATTGGCATCGTTGACCGCCTCACCGATGGTTTCTGGATCGGCCTTGCCAAACTTGGCTGCCGTCTCGAGCTCCATCAGGATCGCGGAGATCTCGCTCAGCGGCTGGCGCCACTGGTGGGCGATCATGCTCAGCATCACCCCGACACGGGCCAAACGGGACTGGTGGAGCAGGGCACGCTCTTTCTCCTGGGCTTCGGCCAGTGCCGTCCCGATCCGGGTTTCGAGGTTGCGGTTGGCCTCTTCGAGGAGTTGCTCCTTGCGGGTGACCCGCTCCCGGTAGCGGGCAAACACCGAGGTGATCTGCCGGGAGATCATCAGAGAGAGCAGCCCAATGAGAACAATCACAGCCAGAGAGATCATCACCACAAGGCGGATGTACTTCTCGACCCGCTGTTCAAGCTCCTGCTTCTTCTTGGCGATGGCCTGTTCGATGTCGTCGACGTAGAGACCGGTGCCGATCACCCAGCCGTAACGGGGGTAGAGACGGAAAAATCCGATCTTGCGGGAGCTTTTGGCGGCATGGGGTTTTTTCCAATAGTAATCGATAAAGACCCCATCCGGATGTTTTACCGTCTCATCGACAAATTTCCGGGTGATGTAGGTGCCCATCGCATCGGTGAGATTCGCATCGAGGGTATCGATACTTTTTGGGCGGAAGGGGTGGGCACGCAGGTAGTAGTCGGTGTCGTGAATCCAGATGTAACCGTTACGGCCGTATCGGATGCTCTCGATGTAATGCAGGAGCGTCGTGCGCTCGAGGTTTGGATGGTGGCGGAGGTAGTTGATGACCGAGGCGATCTCGCGGCGGAGGGTCTGCTTCTGCCGGGCGAGGTACTCCTCCTCGATGTGACGGCTCTCCTCCTCGAAATAGCTCTCCTGCGTCGTGACGAAAAAATAGATCGTCGCCACCGCAATCAGTACAACGGTGAGAATGGGGGTGAGGAGGATCCACCGGGGGATATTTTTTTCGCTGAACATCGCCGTTTACCTTGTAAATTCCTTGAGTAAATTTTTGCTGATGAAAGTGTAGCGTAAATTAAACTCATTTGTGTACAATGCCGCGATTACCATATATAAACCTCAAAGGAATCCTCATGAAAAAAATCCTCCTCTCCATCCTTGTGCTCCTCGTCATTGCTGTTGGTGCGTTGTTTGCCATCAACGGAACGAGTAACTATGACCCGAGCAAGTACAGCCTCAAAGTCACCCCGGCGGACAAACCGTTCGGTGTCGGTTCGACGATTGCATTTACGCTGCCCGATCAGTTTGACAAGCCACAGTCGCTCCCGGCCGATACGCAAAAGCTCATCTTTGTCTTCACCAAGCCTACCGGGCACATCTTCCGCTCATGGATGGCGTTTCACGAGCAGGCGGATTACCTCAATCAACACAAGCTCGCGGCCGTGGCCGATGTGAGCGGGATGCCCACAGTGATCCTCAATACCTTTGCGATGCCGGACTTTCGCAAGAGCAAGTACAGCCTCGAGCTGATCTACGATAAAAAAATGGCCGCCAAGCTGAAAGAAGGGCAGCAGGTGGACAAAGTGATCGTCATGAGTCTTGAGCACGGTAAGGTGACGAAAGTCGAGCATGCCGGTTCGGTGGAGGAGCTGGACGCATTGCTAAAGTAGAAGTTAGAAAGTAGAAAGTAGAAATTGGGGATGCGGCTTTAGCCGCATTGTGGGACTGAAGTCCCAGCCCCTTTTCTCTGCCTACTTCAACGCGACTGAAGTCGCGTCCCCAATTACCATCCACCATCCACCATCCACCAAAATGCACCTTCACAATTCCCCCACTATTTCTTCACACACGTTTCACGATAACTTCCTATACTTCGGGTGTTGCAACAGTTTGGCCTGAGATATAAACCCATCGAAATAAAAGGAGAAAAGATGAAACATATCATTACACTCGCTGCTTTGGCAGCTTTGACATCTACCCTGAGCGCGACGACCCCTTCGGAGCTGATTCAGCAGGTTCGTAACCACATGACTTATCCGGAACGTTCGATACAACATCACCGTGAAGTGACCCCCCGGAAGGGGATGGCCCATACTGTTACGCCGGTTCACCGTGTGCGCAATCACACAAAATCTCAGTCGAAGCCGCTGGCTCACTCCGGTGCCAAAGTACGACACTTCCGGACATTGGATCAGTATCGGCGAGGGAATCAGCATACGGTATATCCGACTCACCATGTGCGCCGGCATACGGCTTCCCGCAAACATGCCACTCCTTCTCGTGGTAAAACCAACACCGGGAAACTGGGACATTACGTCGGCGATGGCTGGTTCGTCGATGATCAGGGACAGTATGATGAACAATACCGTAACCCAGGCGGGGATCGCTACATCTGGGTACCCTCGCACCATCGACGTCAGCATGGTTACCGTCACTACCGTCGCCAGTGGTATTTGACGTATTTGTATGAGCGGGCAGCGTTTGACGACAAGCATGGGTACCATTATGGGTATTTTGATCGCTTCGGGTTCGAGTTTGACGGACAATTCTACTACTATGACCGGGCTTATACCTATCAGGATCGCCTGCATGGCAAAGGGCTGTTTGAGCACCGGTTCTATCGCCCCATTCGTCATAGGGCACGTCGACGGTATACCCACCGGCACCACGATTGGAGAGAGATTTCAGGAGGAAATGTACGATTTGAATGGCAATTTTAGTGTTTTTTCTGTGGTGACACTATATTGCCATATCTTTCTGCTATAATGTGTTAAGGCGTTTCATATGCCGCCAAATCAGCAGGAGTGTGACCATGTACAACTTACTCAAAACCAAATCCGTACTCTACGTGGAGGACGAAGCCGACGTCCTCCGAAACATTTCGGAATTGCTGAGCAATTTCTTTGACAAGTTCTATACCGCAGCGGATGGAATCGAGGCGTGGGATCTTTTCCGAAGCCATACAGTGGATGTCGCTCTGGTCGATATCGAGCTCCCCCGCCTCAATGGGCTGGAACTGATCCGGCGCATTCGTGCGGTGGATAAAGACATCCCCATCGTCGTTATCTCTGCCTACACCAAGACCGATTATCTCCTCGAATCAGTCGAATTGGGGTTGGACAAATACATCATCAAGCCTCTGACATCCAAAAAGATCCATGAGATGCTCAATAAACTCAACGAAGACTTCTCCAACGATAACATCCTGGAACTTGCCCCGGAGGTTCTGATCAACAATGAACACCTCACCATCATCCATGGGGGAGAAACGCATAACCTCTCGGTGCGGGAGATCAGCTTCCTCAAGCTCCTCGCTCGCAAGGGAGTTGTCACGTACGATGAGATCACAACACTGTGGGGAGAAACCCCTCCGACGGAAAATGCGATCCGATCCTTCGTTCGCCATCTTCGGAAGAAAATCCCCAAAGGACTTCTGCAAAATCGGAGCGGCATCGGATACGCTTTGTCAATTCCTGAGTAGGGCATCATGGACGACACGCCTCACTCCCGGAGGCGCATCACCACGCTGGTGCTCCTTTTCCCCGTCCTGGTACTCCTCCTGTACGGGGGGCTGATGTACCTTTACTTCACGTATGCACAGAATCGTGATACCCGCTGGGAAGTGGCGCAGTATGAAGATCGCCTGATGGACACCGAGGTGAGCAACCTCAAGGAAAAAGTTCACAACATGGCACAATACGTCCGTTACTACGACAGCCAGAGTGCGGACAAGATCAAGAAAGATGTCCAGAACATCGTCAATGCAGCCGTGGATGTCGCTGACAGCCTTTATGGGGCATATCGTTATACTCAGAGTACGCCCTACATTGAGGCGATGATCGTTCATGCGCTTGAAAATATCCATTTCGAAGGGGAGATGGGATATCTCTTCGTTCTCGACATGCAGGGGAATGTCAAACTCCATCATAACCGTGCCCGAATCGGACAAAACGACATGAATGTCCGTGACAGCAACGGCAAATGGGTGGTCAAAGAGTTTACCCGCATTGCCCGGAATCAAGGGGCGGGATTTGTTGACTATTACTGGTATCTTCCCGATGCCAAAGACCGCACCATGCATTACAAAATCTCATACATCAAGAAAATAAAAGGGATGGACTGGTACATCGGTGCAGGAGAATACCTCCACTACATGCGTCGGTTTGTCCGTCAGGATATGATCAACTACATTGCGAAGAATGAACGGTTTGATGATGGATACTTTTTTGTCACCGATTCATCGGGGCAGACAATTTATCATCCTGATGGGAATGCCACACAGGATGCCCGGAGATATCTGATCGAAGGGGTGTACCGTGATGATCACCATATTGCCTATACGGAATACGTCGCTCAGTACGACTGGTACATCACCGCCGTCAAAAACCTCAAACGGGTCAACGCCAGCATCCGGCAGAACAAAGAGCATATTCTCGCCCGACGGAGCAAAAATATCCAGGCAAGCCTCGGGATCATGATCGCCATGTCGTTGGTCTCACTCCTTCTCTCCCTCTACCTCTCGAGCATCATCAACCGCCGCCTTCGTACCTACGAAGAGCAGCTCAAGGAGAGCAATGAGAAACTCCTGTTTCAGTCGCGTCAAGCGTTGATCGGGGAGTTGATGCCGATGATCGCCCACCAATGGCGTCAACCGATCAACAAAATCGCTTCGGTACTGGCTTTGCTGCGCTTCGGCCTGGCCGGAGGGAAGTGCGATGCGAAGAAGATCGATCAGGAATGTGCCAACATGGAGGAGAGTGTGGAGTTTATGTCGGAGACCATCGACGACTTCCGCACCTTTTACCGACCGAAAAATGAGAGTGAAGAAGTCGATCTGAGCAAACTGATCGTCAAAGCGATCGAATTTGTCGACGGGGCGATTCGCAAAAACGACATTCATCTGACCACCCATCTCGAAAACATTGTCTACCGTCTGTATGCCAACGAGTTTTTGCAGGTGATGATCAACCTGATCAAAAATGCGGCGGATGCGTGCGAGCAGCATGGTCACATCGATGTAGCTTTGCTGGAGAAGAAGGGGGTCGTGCATGTGATCGTGACCGATGATGGTGCGGGGATCGCTCCGGATCAGATCGGCAAAATCTTCGAGCCCTACTTTTCGACCAAAGAAAACTCGATGGGGCTGGGGCTCTATATGACCAAAATGATCATTGAGAAACATATGCACGGAGAGATCCGCGTCGAAAATCTCTCAGAAAAAGGGACTCGATTTACGATTTGCCTCTACCGGCACGTGTGATCGGGTCGGTTGGCACGGTCGACGGTACGGACAAGTTCCCAATTTTTCCGGTAGTGTGCCGGGATGAAAAGAGCATCGTGGTATTTATTGACATCCTTGAGCTTTCCTCGGCTATCGAGCCACTTGAAATCAAAAAAAGCCTGCTCGATCTTGTGCGCCAATGCGGGCTTGAGATTGTAGGGGTAGCCGTAACCGGTGCCGGGAAAGGACTGGGATCGGTAGAGGATGGTGATCTCCTCCCGACGGACTTTGCCTTTCTCGATCATGCTGGTGAGGACGCCATCGGCGATGGTAGCGACTTTGACCTTGTGCTGGATGATACGCTCAATCGATTTGGTGTGTGAACCGGAGAAGCGAACCTGATAGTCGATCCCCTCACTCATGTGAAACTTCTCTTTGAGGAGGGCATGGGGGGCTTTGTACCCGGAGTTGGATGTGGGGGTAACGAAGAGGATGGTCTGGTCGCGTAGATCCTGCATCGTGTGAATACCGCTGCCGGGGTACGTGATGATCTCCATCGTGTAGCCATAGCTCCTGTCGGCTTTGGCCGCCATCCCAAACAGACGAAATCCGGAACATTCTACTCCGATGGGCACCGACCCGGTGTTGAGTCCGACGATGTGGAGCAGACCTGTGCGCATCGCTTCGAGCTGGGCAGCATTGGTGCGGTAGAGGAAAAAGCGCACCTTCTTCCCCGTAGCTTTTTCGATCCAGTCAGCGAGTGCCCGGCGTGCTCCGGGGTATAAGGCCTGATTTTCGGTATAGCCGAAGACAAGAGTGTAGGGGTCGAGCCATCGTGACGGGTCGGTTTCCGGATCGGCCAGCATGTCGCCATCCCGATCACAGAACGGTGGCTGGAGGGTGCCGTGAGGGCAATCCCCTGTCGACGCGTTATTATCTGCGGGGAGAAATGACACCAGCCCCAGAAACATAATAAGTGTGTGGATGAGTGTTTTCATGTGATAATTGTACCCAAAAATACCGAGTGCAACATAGGTTGCATTTTTTGTTGGTGTTTTGGTGTTACTATTGCAGTCGAAATTGGGTCTAACCCAATCAATTTGTTTGATAAGGAGTCACTCATGTATGTAACACGCTACACCAATCCCTATCGGGATATCCGTCGAGGTTTTGACCTCATGAACACGCTGCTCAACAGCATGGAAGAGGGACAGTCCGAAGGGGCTCTGGCCGATTTCGTTCCGGCGGTAAACAGCCGGGAAGGGGAGGATGCCTACTACATCGAACTCGACCTTCCCGGTATTCGAAAAGAGGACATCGAGATCACCACCGAAGACAACGTCCTCACCATCTCCGGAGAGCGCAAGCGCAAGGAGGAAGCCAAAGAAGAGGAATACTACAAAATGGAGAGCCTCTACGGCAAGTTCGTCCGCAGTTTCACCTTGCCCGAGAAGGTGGACGTCGAGAAGATCCATGCCGAATCGAAAAACGGCGTCCTTGAAGTGGTGATCCCCAAACTTGCAGAGGAAGATCGCCAACCCAAAAAGATTGAGATCAAATAAGGAGGTAGACCATGGATATCGTCAACAAAACCAAAGAGATCGGCCAAACCGTCGAAGAGAAAGTCGAACACGGTCTGGAGGTGGCCAAAGAGACGTTTGCCAATGTCGCAGCACACCTGCCGTTTGCCAACCTGGCCAAAAGAGGAAACGATCAGTTTGTGATCGAGGTGGATTTGCCCGGGGTCGACAAAAAGGATATTGATATCCAGATTGAAGACAATATCCTCATCGTCAAAGCGACCCGCAAGATGAAAAACGAGGTGAAAAAAGAGGACTACTACCTCTGCGAGAGCCAGTTTGGCCTCATCTCCCGTTCGTTTGTCCTCCCCGAAGGGATCGACACGTCCAAAGTCGATGCCCGCTACGAAGACGGTCGTTTGCGCATTGCCCTCGAAAAAGAGGAATCCCGCAAAGCCAAAAGCATTGCAGTCAAATAAGACCACTCTCCCTTTTTCGTGCAACGGTCTTCGTCACTTCCCAAACCGTTGCACGTCCAATCTATATAATCACGGAGTAAACGGGTACCCCAAGCTTCTCTCTGCCGTTGAGGAAATCCAATTCCATTAAAAAACATGCTTCGACACATTCCGCCCCGAGGCGGTCGATGAGGGTCGAGGCAGCGGAAGCTGTGCCGCCGGTGGCCAGCAGGTCGTCGATGAGCAGGACGCGCGAAGGGGTACCGTCATGCTGCTTGCCATTTTCTCCAAACGCATCGATGTGCACTTCCACTTCATCAAAACCGTATTCGAGGGAGTATTTTTCCGCGACGGTCGTGTAGGGGAGTTTGCCACTCTTGCGCACGGGAACGAATCCAACTCCGAGTCGATCGGCCAGAACCGAACCGAAGATAAAGCCCCGGGCATCGATACCGGCGACATAGTCCAGACCGTATTCGGCGTACCGCTCCGCGAGATGATCCATCAGTAATCGGAAAGCTTCGGGATTACCAAGCAGGGTGGTGATATCTTTGAACTGGATACCCGGCTTGGGAAAGTCGGGGACGGTGCGGATGGCGTTTTCAATCGTCTGGCGTTGTTCGGGGGTGAGGGTGATCATGGGAAGGCTCCTGTATGTGGTTTGTGTGGGTTATTATAGTGTGAAGAGGATTAAAATTTCATCGCTCACCAATCCAATAAAAAGGTTTACGCCTTTGGTGCGCAACAGCAAGGATAACAATCGTGTCTCCTTCAATGGCATAGTGGATACCATATGGAAATCGATGGAGAAGGCATCTATGTTGCTGGTCGGATATTTTAGGATACAGTTCAGGAGAGGCGTGTATGGTATTGATGGCATTATAAACGTCGGATTTGAAATGATCACCGAGGTTTGTTTGCTGAAGATTGTAATACTCCCGTCCCTCTTCGATTTCAAGAACCGAACATTCAAGAATTTTGAGCTTCATTACCAAATACTTGTTCAACGGTCAAAACATTTGCCGTGCCGTTGCGATAGGCATCGAGTCGATGTTGGCTTTCGGTGATCCATGCTTGCTCTATCTCACTGTCAGGGACATCCAGACTCTGAACGAGACGGTCGATGATAAGGTATCGCTCGTGCGGTTTCAGGCGTAAGGCTTCATCAATCAGTTCCGGTAAACTCATATTGACTCCTCTGATTCAATTAACATCATTATACCACAAAATTATGACTGTATTTTCATGCTTATCCCCCGCTTCATAATCCACGTATGCAGCCACAACGCCAGCAGGATCAATCCCCCGCCAACCAGCAGAGCCGTATAGTCGATGCCGCGTCCCCAGAGGACGAGATTGACGATGAGTCCCAGAGGGACGACGGCGTTGTTCATGATGGCGAGGATACCGCTGTCGACTTCGGTGGCTCCCCGGTTCCAGAGAAAATACCCCAGACCCGAAGCGACGATCCCCAGCCAGAACAGAACCGCCCATTGGGTCGGGGTCGGGGTAATCTTATCAAAGTTGCCAAAGAGGAGAAAGGCGATCAAAGATATAAGAAGTGCTCCGAAGTGGAAATAGCCAAAGATAGTCGATTGCTTTACCTCCTTTAACTCCGGGTTTTCCAGCAGTTTTTTGTAGAGCACCTGCCCGAGAGCAAACGTAATATTGGCACCCTGTACCATCAGAAAGCCAATGAAAAATCCGGGATTAACCTGTGAGGCTTTGATCACATAGGCTCCGGCCACGGCGATGGCGGCTGTGACGACGTAGAGAGGGTTGAAACGCCCTTTGAGAAAGTCATAGATCACGGTGACATAGATGGGGGTAAAGATCGTAAAGAGCAGCACCTCCGGGACGCTGAGAAACAGGAACGATTTGTAGAAGAAGATGTACATCAACCCGATCTGAATGATCCCGATCCCCATGATGCGGAGTTTAAAACGGCTGGGGAGGCGAAAATTGGTGAAGGGGATAAAGATCAGAGACGCCAACGCTACACGGATCAATACGGCAAAGTAGCTGTCAAGCTTCCCGGCGAGATAGACCCCGATGAAGGAGAAGGAGAATGCCCAGATGAAGGTGACGAGGGTTAATAGTCGCATGAAGACTCCTTTTAAATTAGGAATTAGGAATTAGGAATTAGGAATTTTGGTTGGCGTTGCTTTGCAACGCATCTATCGATGGGGACGCGACTTCAGTCGCGTTTAGTGGGACTGAAGTCCCAGCCCCAGTATAAAGAGGATTGCGCATTGGTTCAACGCGACTGAAGTCGCGTCCCCGATGATCAATGCACCATACCTAAAACTCAAACCCGCCCCCTTGACCCTTGTTCATACTCTCATAAACCGCATTGACGTAAGCATTCCGCAGCTGACAGTCGTTGAGTTTGTCACACGGCAGGCAGCTTTTGTGACCGTGTTCACTCTGGCAGGCTTTGAGTTCTTTTGTTTTATCCTCGAGGGCGATTTCAAAGCGATCCATCTTTTGGCTCATTCTGCGATTCCGTACGCTTTTTTCAGGGCGTTGATCTCGTAGTTGGAGCCGAAGAAGCAGGGGGTGGTGTCGTGGTGGTGTTTGGGGGCAAGCTCAAGGAGACGTTGGCCGTGATGGTCGATTGCCTGGCCACCGGCGGCTTCGAAGATCAGGGCAAATGGCAGGACTTCGAATAACTGTCGCAACTTTCCGTTGGGGACATCGGTGGTGGCAGGGTAGCTGAAGATCCCGCCACCCTTGACGAGCAAGTGATGCAGGTCAGGCACCATCCCGCCGCTGTAGCGGAGGCGGTATCCCTCGGCGAAGAGGCTGTCGATAAAGGCTTTGTGGTAAGCAGGCCAGTATTGCTGGGTGCCGCCGGGAGCGTTGTGCTTGCCTTTGTCGTTGAGCATGAATGCCTGATCCATCGGATGCCATCTTCCGTGGACGAAGCGTTTGCGTACCGGGGGGTTGCCCCGTTCGACGGAGACCATTTCAATGTGACGCCCGAACAGGACGTAGGCGGCGGTGATCAGGGAAGCACCGGAGGGTTCCCCTTCGTAGATGCCAAAGATGGCGCCGACGGTGAAGTTGGCATCGACGATGCTCGAGCCATCCAGCGGGTCATAGCAAATGGTGTAGGGTGCCTGGGGATCGAGTATCAGTACGTCCTCTTTCTCCTCGCTGATGATGGCGCGGACATGTGCCAGGGCACTGAGTGCTTCTTCGATGACGTGGTCGGCGGCGACGTCCATTTTGAGTTGGGTATCCCCGGTGGCATTGTGCTGGGTACTGTAGCCCAGATCGCCTTCCTGGATCAGGGCATCGACACTGACGGCAATGGTTTTGATGGAGTCAAGTATGGTTTTCATGAAGCGTGTATTCCTTTGAATGAGGTGGCGTGGGCGTCTATCCACTCGATTATACTACCGATATCGTTAAGATCGAGCACATCAAGATGCTCCGGGAGGTCATAGGTGCTTACATCAATCGAGTCGTCGACGGCGATGGCTTCGACAACGGGAAGATACTCCAGCTCAATCGTGTTGCGAAAGACAGCCAGTCGGGGGAGGGGGAGGGTTTTGAGCCCCTCAACCATCAGGAGATCGTACTCTCCGAACATTTCGGCAATTTGAGCGATGGTACGGCTCTGATGAGAGAAGAGGGTGGTACGCGTGGAAGAGACCACGGCCACATCGGCACCGGTTTTGTAAAAACGATCGCTGTCTTTGCCCGGCTGGTCAAAGACAGCCTTGTCTTTGGGGTCGTGTTTGACGATGGCAACCCGGCGGGTGGGAACAAGACGCTGGGCGATCTTTTCGATCAGGGTCGTCTTGCCGCTACCGCTGGGGCCGGTGAAGGCGATGGCTTTGTACATCATTTATTTCCTTTTTCTGAAATTGTCCGTTTTGTTCGGCTCATGGATAAAACTGAGCAGGTCAGTCATCCGCAGAGGGGTACCGAGCTTATTCATATAAATAACATAGTTGGTCAGAACATGTTTGCCGTAGTGGCGTGCCTGCGCATTGTCGACCAGTTCGAGACTCAGATAGGGTTCGTAGGGTCCTTTACCGTTGAAGAGGTGTTTTTTGCGGATGAGGCGACGGGTGTAACCGATCCCGGCATTGTAGGCGTAGGCAATGAAGAGGGGGTGTTTGAGCCACTTGGTGAGGTAGGCCATGTGGTCGTTGGCATAGATGAGAGCTTTGCGGGGATCAAACATAGCGTCATAGTTCACTTTCTCGTGGCGCTTTTTGGCCAGGTGACGCACAAGAAAAGGCATGATCTGCATCATCCCCAACGCATATGAGGTGGAGATCGAAGCGGGGACGAAGCGGCTCTCCTGCCGGGCGATGGCATAGAGGATCGCCTGGCGGCTCCTGGGGAGTTTGGCGAGCAGATCCCGGTAGGGCATGGGGAAATATTGTTCCGTATCTCGGCTGGCTTTGGAGAGGATGTAGCTGTAGTAGCCCACGGCATCGGCTTCGCGGTAGTGCTGTGCGAGAGCTTTTTTATCCACTTTTTTATTGAAAATTTTCTGCTTGAGTTTCGCCCAGGCGATCGGATCGGAAACGGTACGGCTGAGCCGATGGCCTTTGGGGAGAGCCGGTGTGATCGTCCGGGGATACTTCACGTGAAGGATATCCCGAGCCAACAGGGTATAGAGATTGATGTCGTAGCTCCGAGTCAATTTCTGGAGGTAGGATTTGTTGTGACGACTCATATAAGCCCAGAAAAGCGCTTGATCGACCTCTTCCCGTTTGACGGACTTCCGGGCAGCGAGTCGGAAATACATTTCTCCGACAGCCGGTTTGCCGCGATAGAGGGCGTTGAACCCAAGAGAGATCAGGGTGCGATAGGTGAAACGGTGCTTTTTGGCCGGAGAGTAGAGGAGGGCTTTGCTCCATTTTGGGAGGCGCTCACGGCGGATACGGCGTATGGTCTGGTTGAAGGGATACTGGGTACTCAGACGGGCAAAAAGTTCCGGCGTCACCGGATGATCGAGGCGTTTACGGCCGGCAGCACCGGCGTGGTTGAGGACATAGACTTGCATGGCTGGGGAGAGTTGGAGCCAGGCATGCCAGGGATCATCCGATTTGAGCAGGGAGAGTGTGGTAGCTTTTTTCTTCGCTTCCGCTGCTTTTTGCGCTGCTGTCAAGGGTTTGCGGGTACGGCCAGGGTGGCTGGGGGCTTTGTGTCCGGTTTTTTTGCGATAGGCCTTGGCGAGTTTTCCATTGATCCGTTTGGCTTCACGGATGAGTTTTTCAGCCTCGGATCGGGTTGCCTTTTGGCTGGAGAGGTAGCGCCAGAGATAATAGTCCTTCTCGACACTTTTGGGCATCGCATGAAGGGTAGCATAGTCCAGTGGGCGTGCCGTAAGGATACCGACGGCAAGCAGGAGGAGTAGAATAACCCTCCCCGGACGTGCAAATCTCCGCATGGTCAAAAGGCTAACCGCAGCAGGAACGTATCGAGGAACTGCAATGCAAGCAGAATCACCAGTGGAGAGAGATCCATCCCCGAGATAATCACGAAGGGGAAGGTGCGCCGCACCCAGCGGAAGGCCGGTTCGGTAATCTGGTGGATAAATTTCACCAGCGGGTTGTATGGATCGGGTCGGACGAAACTGAACAAAGCGGCGATAATAATGATCCAAATATAGATCGTGATGAGAGTGTGGATCAACTGAACCAGAGAAACAATCAGGGCTGACATCGGGCTACCTCCGTGATGTAAGATCGGATAAAAGGATAAAGATCGCTCAGCGCGGGACCGTCTTCGGCTCCGGTGAGGATCCGACGCAGAGGGATCAACAAGGAATCTTCGTGGAGATCGGTTCGGTCGGTCAGATACGTTTCAAATGTCTCAAAATCGGCAAACGGAGGTGCCGACGCAATCAGTGAGGCGAGAGTGCGCATTGTCTCTCCGTACTCTCCGTTACAGGGTTTGGGAGCGAAGATCGGGGGGATGCGTGCATCAAGCTCCCGGAGGGTGGGTGCCTCATCGAGATAGAGCTTGATCAGGCGGCCGATGTCGGCATCAGCAAATTTGTACAGGCTGGAGAGTGCCTTGTCGTCCATCCTGTGCAGGTGTTCGCGGTTGAGTTTCCGGAGCGTGTCAGAGTCATATGTGATCGGAGCCGTTGAAAGGTTCCGGAGATTAAACCACGTGATTGCATCGGGAAACGTGAAGACCTTCTCAGGGGGCGTTTGACCGAATGCAAGGAGATAATTGACGATTGCATCGGGGAGAAAACCCTCTTCAAAAAGGGTGGTGACCGCAGGCAGTTTGCCCTCGATGGGAGGGAGATGGGCGTAAGCGATCGCTTCGGTATAGCCCAGTTGCAAGCGGATATGGATTTCCTGTGCAGTGCGGAGGCGTTCCGCTTCGTTCCGTATCACCGTCGAGATACCGCCAAGCATGTCGTCTATGGCACCGGCAAAGGCTTCCGACGGGACGCCGTCGGTGCGCAGAAGGAGAGTATCGCCGACAGCGTCGGGGTGTACTGTGACCGTTCCGGTGAGCACGTCGTCAACCGCTATGGGTGTATTAGGGGGTGAGATCCGGATAGCGTAGGGACGTTTTTCCTCATAAATACGGGCACGTTCTTCCGGGGTGTAACTGCGACAGGAGCCGTTGCAGGGGTATGTTTCGTCATCGGGTATCTCCGGTGAGCAGGTGCAGACAAACGCTTTGTCCGTTTCGACGAGTGAGACGGCCAGCTGCCGGTAGCGGTGGAGGCTTTCGCTCTGGTGGAAGATTTGGTCGTGTCGGATAAACTTCTCGAGGATCGGCCCGATCGCGTGTTCCTGATCTTCGGCCAAAGCTTTGGGATCCCGATCGGTGATACGGAGGATAAACCCCTCCCCGCGCTGTCGGGCGACCAGGGCGTTGAGCAGGGCGATTCGAAGATCGCCGAGGTGCAGATCCCAGGAGGGAGAAGCCGCGAAGCGAAACACGATCAATCGCCTCCGGTCACAGCGTGGGTCACGGCACCGGCAGCCGATCCCGCGACGTCAAGAGTAGCACCGGCGGCAGCTCCGGCGATGTGAATGGGAGCGGTGACGACTTGCGTACATCCGCTCACTCCGAGGATGGCAAGAAAGGTGAGAAATGTGATTTGTTTTTTCATGGCGATATTGTACCGTTTTTTGTTGAGTATGTGTTTACCTTGAAGCGCTACAATACCGGAGATAAAACAGGAGAATACTATGATAAAAAAATTGCTGCTTTTACTCAGCTCGGTAACAGTACTTTTTGCCGCTACCCCTGAGCAGGTCGAGCGCTATCTGCTCCTCTCAGGCTCAGAAGATCAACTGATCGAATTTGAACAGATGGTGGATGGGATGGGACAAATGTTTGCGGCCAGAGGGGGGAGTGATGTCCCGTTGATGCAGGATTCACAGATGTTGCCGATCCGCTTCCGTGAATACATCCAGCGCAACCTGAGTGAAGACGAAATGGACGAAGTGCTGGCCAATTATGGGCACGATGTCCTGCGCAAGCTGGTCAGCGCCGAAGTCTTAATGGAGGAGCCCGACACCGTCCAGGCATACCGGCAGTTTCGCCAGCAGATCAAAGACGATCCTCTCCCGAGCAGCCGTACTGAGACGGTCAAAGCGATTATCACCAAACTCTACGATGAGAAAATGCTGACGGAATTTTTTGAAAAAATGTTTCTCCCGATGGTCAAGCAGATGAGCCGTATCGGTGGGAAAAAGATGACCGACAAGCAGATCGACGCGTTGGGCAAACGGTTTGTCAAGCGGATGCGCGAAAGCAACTACAATGCCATGCTTTTCATGACCCGGGATTTTACGGACGAAGAGCTCGAAGAGCTCGACGACATTTCCGGCAACAGTGCCACCAGTCACGAAACCCGCGCCGTCTTTGGCGCCGTCGTCTATGCGATGGGAGAAGCGATGCACAACATGGCCGATCGTTTCGCCGAAATGCTCAAAAAGCGCCGTCATCCGGCCGTCGTACCTCAAGGAAAAGAGGAGAACCGGAGCAGGGAGAGGCAATGAAAAATGAAAAATGAAAAATAAAAGGTGATTGGGGCGCGTAGGGTGCCGCAATAGCGCACCTTCTGACGGTTTTCTCCAGGCACGGAGACTTCAGCCCCGCCCAAAGCTTAAAGGACATGGGTATCTCAAGGTGGGGCTGAAGCCGCCACTTCCAGATAATTCGCGTTGCGATTTTTGTGTGCTATTGCACACCCTTGTATCATAACATCACCTGAAAATGATATCATTTTCAGGTGAAAGTGTTTCCGGGGGGGTAGATCGTCACACCCTAAAGCATTGAATCTCTAAAAAGCACCACAATACTTTTAAAAGAATCAATAGCTTGTTGCGTAGATAGATCGCCCCTTCTTGTAACCTGAACGGAATAGAAAGCAAACTATACACCCTAGTTTAGCTTGCATTTACAAGGAAAGGTTGAAGGAGCAACCCCAGTGAATCCTTTCGAATTTCATAACAAGGTATTCACATGTACAAGTATATCGGAATCGATGTCAGTAAAGCAACCTTAGATGTGTACGATGGTCACAAAAGCCATAAAGTGCGTAATGATCTCTCAGGCTTTAAAGCAATCATGCAGTTGGCTTCCAAAGAAGAGGAGCTTTGTCTGATCTTTGAACCTACAGGTATCTATGCTCACGAGTTGATTCTCCATTGCCAGAAACATCACATTAAAGCAATCATCGTTGGTTCTAAAGAAGCCAGAGATTATGCACGCAGCATTAAACAGCGCTCCAAAACCGATAAGATTGATGCCAAAGTGCTCTATCGGTATCACACACAGATTGAAGAAAAAGAGATCACTGTCCCCTTTCTGGATACCCATATGCGTGCGATTACCCAAAAACGCAATGTTTACGAGAAGTATCAAAAGATGATCCATCAACTCAAGAATCTCATTGAAGCTACCGACACGGCAGACAAAGTATTACTTGCTTCATTGAAAAAGCAAATTACCTCGTTGGAAAAATCCTCCCAAAAGCTCTTAGATGCGATAGAAGAACTTCTTATGGCAAACGAAGAGCATAAGGCAGCCATAGCACATTTACAAACAATCCCGGGGGTTGCCAAGAAAAGTGCCTTGGTAATCTTGATGGAAATACTTCGGTATCCCAAAGCAAGGAGTCATGAGTTTGTTGCTTTAATGGGATTGGATCCGGTCTTGAAAGATTCGGGCATCTTCAGAGGAAA
>WFSU01000193.1 GCA_015485845.1 Nitratifractor sp.
TGGTGGATGAATACCTCGAGCACCACCGAACCCCCTCCAATCGGGATACGGGGACAATGATTTTAGAGTAGAGAGTGGACTTTCAGTCCACGAAAGAACCTATGGACTTTCAGTCCATAGTGGTTGAGTGAGGGAATGTTTGGAAAAGAATTTTTGGATGAGAGGGGGGTGAGTAGTTACAAGAAAAAGATTACTCACCCTCGGAGTTAACATGACACTTAGAAAACTTGTACTGGCAACAGTAGCGGCGATTTTGGTTACGGGATGTGGTGGAGCCGGTGGTGGAAATCCTGATGAGTATAATCCAACCCACAACGACACCCCAAGCTCACAAGACCTCAAAGACGGTCTTGCCTATTTGAATACCATCCGAGTAGGTGCCGGACTGAAAAAGTTCCGGTATTATAAAACTCTTGAAGATGCGGCAAGGAATCATGGGAACTATCTGCGGGATGTCTATGCACGATATGGTGTTGACACCGGCCACGAAGAACCGTCCCAATATGAAAGTCAATACCGAACCGGTCAGTGGGGAACCGAACGTGCGCATCATGCCGGATATACTGGGTTTTGGGCGGGGAATGATATCAACTTTTATACGGGAGGCGGGATGGAGTGGTCTATTCGCGACCTAATGACGGCAATATATCACCGCTTCTTCATCCTCTCCCCCTCGTGCGATGAGGTGGGGCTTTGGGCGACCCCGCATCGTGACGATGCCCTCGATGCTGGGCTTGTAGACTTTGGGGAAAGAAAAAACACCATAGACACACTTATGGGGCTGTCTCCGTCGATCATTGTCTACCCATACAATGGCGAAAAAGATGCTTGGGTCTATTTTGATGGAGCCGAAAGCCCAAATCCCTTCGCCGGAACCAATCTCTATTCCTCCGGAAATCCCGTAACCGTAGAATTCAACAAGGCCAAGATCACCAACGCAACTCTGAAGTCCTTCTCTCTCAAAGATGGAAGTGGAGCCGAAGTGGATATTGCCCTTCGCCTTACAAAAGTAAATGACCGCAACGGGAAACTGACTGACCATCAATTCGCCTTTTTCCCGAGAGAGTCTCTGGCGTATGACGAAAACTATACCGCCAAGATCACCTATGTGGCCGACGGCAAAGCCGGAAGCAAAGAGTGGACGTTCCATACCATTGGCGCACCGGATGGTGAGGATGGTGCAACGACAGAGAATGTGGATATCAACGTCACTGACACCAACCAAACCGTAACCGTTAAAGCTGAGACATACTACAATCTTCACATCCTCCCGGGGAATGACAGCATAGCCAATAGCAACACTTTGGGAAACCTGAGCTACATTGACGGGGCGACCGCAAACAACAAAGATAATTCAGTAGCATCCTACGATAAGGATAATATCGTTCGAGTCTATGTGTATGGTAATTCAGGAGAATGGATGCTTTTAGAGATTGCGAATTTGAAGAAGAGTACAGGAGAGACGTTTAAGGTGCGGATAAAGATAAGGTAATTTTTCCCTACTCGAAGCTCACCTTTTTTATTCATTTTTGTGGGACTGAAGTCCCAGCCCCTTATGCTCAACGTATCAAAAACATGACAATTTGACACATTTTCCCATCACCCACCCCAAAATACCCTATAATACCCCCAAACCAAAACAGGACAACCAACATGGCCAAGAAAAAAACTCTCTTTGAATGTCAGGCGTGTGGGTTTCAGACGCCTCGGTGGATGGGGAAGTGCCCTTCGTGTGGGGAGTGGGAGAGCATCGTGGAGCTCAGCACTGAGCAAATCGAGTTTCTCAAGAAAACCTCCGGCACCGCCAAAGCCACCCTCAGCGGCAAAGCCAAACCCATCACCGAGGTAGGCGAAGACAACATCACCCGCTCGACTTCCGGAAGCCGGGAGCTTGATCTGGTGCTCGGCGGAGGGATCGTGCCGGGCTCTCTGACGCTCATCGGCGGAAGTCCCGGCATCGGCAAATCGACGCTGCTGCTCAAGATCGCCGGCAACCTCGCCCGCAGCGGTACCAAAGTCCTCTACGTCTCGGGCGAAGAGTCGGCCGGACAGATCAAGCTGCGTGCCAATCGGCTCGAGGCCAACCACGACCACCTTTACCTGCTCTCGGAGATCAATCTCCAGTCGGTGCTGAACGAAATCGCCGCCGAAACGTACGGCTTCATCGTCATCGACTCGATCCAGACCCTCTACTCGGACGAAACCCCCTCGGCTCCGGGGAGCGTGACGCAGGTGCGCACCATCACCTTCGAGCTCATGCGACTGGCCAAGAGCCTCCATATCCCTATCTTCATCATCGGCCACATTACCAAGGACGGCTCCATCGCCGGCCCCCGTGTGCTCGAACATATGGTCGATACTGTCCTCTACTTCGAAGGGGATACCAACTCGGAGCTCCGCCTTCTAAGAGGATTTAAAAACCGCTTCGGCTCCACCAACGAAGTGGGAATCTTCGAGATGAACGCCTCGGGACTCAACGACGCGCAGAGTATGGCTGGGCGATTTTTCAACAAGGAGAACCTCCAAGCCGGATCAGCGCTCACCGTCATCATGGAAGGGAGCCGCCCCATCATCATCGAAGTCCAAGCGCTCGTCGCCGAAGCCCATGCCCACCCCAAACGGAGCTCCACCGGGTATGACAACAACCGCTTGGGGATGCTGTTGGCTCTGCTGGAGAAAAAGCTCGACCTCCCACTGGGCACCTACGACGTGTATGTTAACATCAGCGGCGGCATCAAGATCTCCGAACCCTCCGCCGACCTCGCCATCATCGCCGCGATCCTCAGCAGCTACCGCGACCGGCCGCTGAGTGCCCAGACACTGTTTCTGGGTGAAGTAAGCCTCACCGGAGAAGTCCGCGAAGTGAGCGCCCTCTCCCAACGCCTGCGCGAGATCCACGCCCAGGGATTTGCCAAAGCCATCGTCCCAGAAAAACCTATTGAAGAGACCCCCATCAAATGCTACGTCGCCGATGAAGTGGCGAAGATTGTGGAGTGGATTTTTGTTTGAAAACATGAAAAAGACGAAACCCCCTCAGAAAAAAATCCGTGACGATGCCTCTGCACAAGAGGCCAAAGAGGCTGCATGGCTTCGAGAAACAGCACTGGCTGCCGAGAAATACAACTGGCGCATCAAAAAATACGGCACATTTGCTGACAGTGTGAGAAGATTTTGATCAAAATGTATAATTTCAGGGTATAATACGGCCATGAACATCGGCACCGACATCATCCAAATAGCCCGCATCGAAACCGCACTTGACAAGCATGGTGAGCACTTCATGGCACGTTTTCTTACGCCTGATGAGATCGCCGCCCTCCCCCACCGTCCCCAGTCACTCGCCGGTTACTGGGCGGCCAAAGAGGCTATCGCCAAAGCACTCGGGTGTGGGATCGGGCGAGAGCTGGGATTTCACGACATTCGCATCACCAAAAACAACAAAGGCGCCCCATCCTTTAGGCTTAGCCCTGATGCCCATAAACGCTTCCCTGTCAAGACAAGCTCCCTCTCTATCAGCCACGATGGAGGATTTGCTATCGCGGTCGTGGCCATCGTGTTATCAGATGATTAACCAAAAACCTGTACAATACGGTCACACCTTCTCATATTTTTCAAAAGGAAATTGATTTGATACGCACCTTGTTTCTTGCACTAATGGCACTGTTATTGGCAACCGGATGTTCCGGAGTTCGAGACATTCAGGTACCCGAAGATGACGGAGACTGGGTTTCGGAAGCAGGGGGTACAGTCGGCAGTCATCCGGAACGAATGTACACAAGAAGACAAGAAGCACAATACGTCATCAAACCCGAACCCTACAGCGTCAAGTCCAAAAAGAAAGATCCCGAACTCCTCGGACCACAACGCACCTATCGTACCGATGCCTCATCACAAACTAAAACCACCACAACCTCGACCCGAAAGAAAAGCACCAAAATGACCAAAGCCTCCTGCATCTCCCTGATCGGGGAAGCCAAGTACAACAGCTACGTCAAAAAATACGGTGGGGACAAAGGGGCACTGCGCCGCTGTCTCATCATTAAGCGGTTGAGAGGATAACTTCTACCCTTTTCGTAAATGAACCATCTTGAAGCGCTCCCCCATAATGTTCGGGGCAATGAGCGTCTTGATCTTGTCTGCTTCGTGGAGATAGTTGGCCTGGGAAGCCTGCCGGGCATACTGCTCGAGCAGATCGATCAAGCCAAAACGGATCAACGCCCGCGCCTGATTTTCATACGCCACCAGCTCCACCCCTTCTGCTTCAAACGCATCGATCACATGAGAGAAATTGACATCGTACGTGATATCCGAACGGCCGAAAAGTTCTGAGAGATTTACCCCCTCGTCAAAAAACGGATACACCGCGTGCTCCGTGTAAATCCGGATCGAGAAATCACCCCGTGCGTACCGATCACCGTAATCAAACGAGACGAAATCAAACCGCTCTGCCGCTCGGATCACCCGGGAAGCAAATGCTTCGTACCCGACAGCGATTTCCCCCTTTTGCATCCCGTACTTCTGAGCCGTCTCCTGCACCGTGCTCGACGCTTCTTTCCAGAGGATCGCATCATCATGCACTTCAGCCATCCGGCCGTCAATGTAGAGTTCGCAGGGAAAGGCATCAAAAATCTCATTGGAGACAAAAAAGGCATACGGCTCCTCCATCGCCTCGAGGCTCTCCACCTGCTCGAGTGTAACCGCCTCCCCGAAACGCTCCGCGAAATACGCCTGCTGTGCCCGGCGCACCTCCTCCTGACGCTCCACGATCATAAACCGCATACTCTCCAGCAACAAAGCATCACAGGTGTAGAGCCACTGGATCATGTCGGCCAGCAGGTACCCCTGATGGGCACCGATCTCCACGAGAACAGCATCCCGGGGGATCATCCCTTCCTGAATCTTTTGACAGAGGAAATGGGCAATGGACGCTCCAAAAAATGCACTCGTACTCACCGCTGTATAAAAGTCCCCCTCTTTGCCGATGGGACGAAAACGGCGGTAATACCCGGAGTCGCCGTAGAGCCACGCCTCCATATAGTCTGAGAAGATCAACGAGCCACCTTGGCATACAGACTGAGGAGTTGCAACTGCTTGTCGATGTAGAAAATCCGGCGATCGAGCTTTTTCATCGCCAGTGAATTCTCCATGGTCTGCACATCGAGCGAAGTTTTTTCTCCGGCTTTGGCGAGGTTGCGGGTGTTTTTCAGGAGGCGGCGGTAAAGAGCTTCATCTTTGCGGGCAAGGGCGATTTTGCGATCGAGGATATGGAGGCTGGTGCGTACCAATCCGTATTCGGCTCGGATCACTTTACGCTCATCCCGGACTTGTGCTCGTGCCAGCAGGTAATTCAGTTTTCCAGCTTCGATATCGGATGGGGCGTTGATGTTGAGCTGCATGCTGACCCGCAAGCCATAGGTACCTGCCCCTTTCATTGTCCCGGGGGTAAATTCATCCGTGGCCCGGTAATGGGCATATGCCGTTACAGTGGGGAGATATTTTGTCCAGATCAGCTTGCTACTGTAACGTTTCTCCTCGGCATGGAGGCGCTTGGCCGCAAGCTTGAGGTTTTTATTTTTGTACCGCTTGAGTGAAATAAGCTTGAGATGAGGAAGCCGGAGTTTGTCCGGATTTTTATCACTCAGGAAGGAGAAGCTGGCACGCAGCTTCCGCTTGACCAGCTCCAGATCCAGGAATTGTGCCGTATCCCTGTTGTGAGCCAGAATGGTCTGATCGAGCACCGTCGAGTCGATCACCCCGGCTCCATAGAGCTCTTCCTGTCGCTTGATCGCGATGGCACCGTTGGCGACGAGGAGACGGAGCTTCTGTATCTGCAGCTTGGTCTTGCGGTAGTTGAAAAGGATCTCAACCGCCTGAGCGATCAGTTGACGCTTCTGGAGGGCGATGTCTGCGGCATTGGCACCCTGCAATGCCCTGGCATACTTGATCCCGTAGTAAATCCCGCCGCTTTTGAAAATCGGCTGATCGATCCCGATGCTGAACGAATCACTCGCCTTCCGTACACCGGTTGCATCGGGTTTCCAGTCACGTTGATAACTCACCGTCACCGGGGCGATCCAGCTGCGGCTCAACTGGCCACTTTTTAAAACATTCTGCTCCTGCTGAAAGTTGAAAATCAGGTTTTTATCGTCGCTGAGGTAGTTTTGCAGGCTGCTGCCACCCCAGACGAGGTTCACAACAATGCTAAAGAGTAGTAAGTGCTTTTTCAAAACGGGAAAATCCTTCTTCGATCTCGGATGGGCTGATGGTCAGACTGGGAAGAAACCGTACGGTGTTGCGCCCCGCCTTGAGGACAATCACTCCAGCTGCAAACGCGGCGGCAATAATGGCCGACTGGCTCTCGGGATTTTTTGCCCGCAGGCCACGCATCAATCCCAACCCGACTGCTGCATCAAACATGAAACTGTATTGTGCCATAATCGCACTCAATTTCTCCTCAAAGATCAATTGACGCTGGGCGATCTCCCCCTGATCGTATTGCATCTCCAGCAGATCCAGCACCGTCAGACCGGCACGACTGCTGAGATAGTTTCCGCCAAACGTGCTGCCGTGGTCACCCGGCTGGAAAATATCCTTGAGGTTGGTCATCACTGCACCGATGGGCACCCCACCGCCGAGCCCTTTGGCCAGCGTGATAATGTCCGGTTCGATCTCGTAGAGCTGGGAAGCGAGAAATTTTCCGGTACGGTACACCCCCGTCTGCACTTCATCGATGATCAGCAGAATACCCTGCTCCTTGAGGTGGCGCGCCAGCATCTGTACGGCATGTTTGTCCAGCGGCTGCACGCCTCCCTCTCCCTGCACCAGTTCGAGCATCACCGCTACCGTCTCATTGTCGATCGCTTCCACGATCGCTTCGATCGCTGACTCGTAACTGAACCCATCCGGATACGGGGCGAAAAACGGAGTATGAAACTTCCCCTGTCCGGTGGCTTTGACGGTCGTGATCGTCCGACCGTGAAACGAGTTTTCAAGGGTGATCACTTTGAACCGTTTTTTGTCAAAATGAGTCTCCCCGTATTTCCGGGCGATTTTGATCGCCGCTTCGTTGGCCTCGGCGCCGGAATTGCCAAAAAAGACCCGCATATCGTACCCGCTCAGCTCCACAAGGCGCTTGGCCAGCTTGGCTTGAGGCTCGATCACCTGGAGGTTGGAGATATGGAGAATCTTAGATGCTTGATCGCACAGAGCGTTGACCAGTTCAGGGCGGGCATGGCCAACCGAGTTGACCCCGATCCCACTCCCGAAGTCGATAAAATCACGCCCATCGTCGGTGTAGAGGGTCGAACCCTCCCCCCGGACAAACGAGCTATAATTACGGGCATAGGTTGCCAGAACATAATCGTGATCCATCGTCTCAAGCGTCATGATGTGCGTTCCTTTGTGAAAAATGAGAATTATTATACCATTTTTCTCTCTTTTTATACAGTTGTTACATGATGAGTGCTATACTTTTGGTATCATTAATTTCAGTCTGAAAGCACCATAAATGCGCTACCCGATCGAACATTCTTCCATCCTCGCCAGTGTCGCCAAATGGGTACCCCTCTCAGGAGCAGTCGGCATCCTCATCGGCGCGATTGTCACCCTGTTTCTGAATCTGCTCGCCGTATCGGAGCAGGCACAGGGTCTTCTTCCTTTTGCGTATTATCTTCTCCTCCCGTTTGGCCTTGTCATCAGTGTCTGGTTGACCCAAACGTTTGCCCCCGATGCCAAAGGGCATGGAACAGAGAAAGTGATCGAGGCCGTGCACAAAAAAAGCGGTAAAATCAACATCGCCGTCATCCCCGTCAAGCTCATCGCCACCGTTGTCACCCTTGCTACCGGCGGCTCCGCCGGAAAAGAGGGACCCGGTGCCCAGATCGGAGCCGGCACCGCCTCCTGGGTCTCAGACATCCTTCATTTTTCAAACAAAGATCGTCAGAAACTGGTCATTTGCGGGATCAGTGCCGGATTTGCTACCGTATTTGGCACGCCCATTGCCGGGGCGATCTTTGGGATCGAAGTCCTGGTGGTCGGCTCGATCAAATATGACTTGCTCCTCCCCTCTTTTGTCGCCGGGTTTACCGCCTTTTTTACCGCACAGTATCTCGGGGCGCACTACACCTACTATGACATCAGTTATTTCCAGCACTATTTTATCGACATTGTTCTGGTGGGCAAAGTAGTGCTGGGCGGGATTTTCTTTGGCTTGGTTGCCTGGATGATCATCACCACCCTCAAGCAGACGGAAAACGCCATCGAAGCGATTCCCATGAATCCCTACACCAAGGCTCTCGGTGCCGGTGCCCTGCTGGTCGCACTCTCCTACCTCGTTGGCACCCACTATTTCGGGCTGGGACTGGACACCATCGCCCAGACCATGCAGACCGGTTCCCAGCACACTACCCATCTCCCCTGGTACTCGTTCATTGTGAAGATTTTTTATACGGCGGTGACTCTCGGAAGCGGAGGAAGCGGAGGGATCGTTACACCGATCTTTTATATCGGAGCGACAAGCGGCCATTTCTTCGGAGGGCTCTTCGGGAGTGAAGGACAGTTGGCGCTCTTCGCCGCCCTGGGATTTGTGAGCGTCCTTGCCGGTGCGACCAATGCGCCCATTGCCGCGATTGTCATGGCGATGGAACTTTTTGGGATGGACATTGCCCACTATGCCGCTGTCTCCATCGTCATTGCATTTCTTCTCTCCGGCCATCGGAGTGTCTTCCCCTCTCAAAAGATCGCCATGTCCAAGTCCGATCTATTGGATCTCGACGCCGGAGAAGATATCGAACACTCCCACGTCCGCTTCAGCGAACAGAAAACCCGGCAGTTTCACAACATTCAGCGCCGGATCGATCTCAAGCGCCAACGCCGAAAAACTCAACGCAGCCGCAAGAACAAGAACAAACCGTAATCCCCTACTCCATTTTTTTCGCCAGAAGATGGACATAGCGTCCCATAGACCGAAACGTCTCTTCGCGGCAATATTTCCGCTCAAGCAGCCTCAGCTCCTCCAGATCCGAGTCGGCACGTGCGTCCTCTTCCATGTAGTCATGAAACACACGAATGCCCGTATGAGCCACGATCTCAAAACCGTGCGTCTCAAGCCAGTCGATGAGCACTTCAGGCTTCTGTGGATGGGGTGGAGTGAGGTTTTTCCCTTTGCCGTACCATGCTTCATCGAGGAGGTATTGCAGCCGCCAGCTTCCGCGCAGTGCATTGCGGTAGATGAGACCGTGGTGGTTAAAAAACAACAAGGAAAGGTACCCTCCGGGGCGCACCCGATCGGCGACAATCTTCAGTGTCTCCAAAGGATTGGCCAGCCACTCGATCACGGCATGGAAAAGTACCAGATCCTGAGGCGGGAGGGTTACGGCGACCTCCTGAGCCGGAGCATGTATGAGAGTCGCGTCTATCCTGGCTTCGGCAAACCGTTCCCGGGCTCCAGTAAGCATTTTTTCCGAGATATCGCAT
>WFSU01000194.1 GCA_015485845.1 Nitratifractor sp.
CCCTCTCTATCCTGAAACCACTACGGAGGAGCAAGCATGAGCCAGGCACAATTGCTGGGAAGCGCCCACTGGGATGACTATGGATTCAAAGTCCAGAGCATGATCAAAAAGCCGATCAATTACGGCGCGATCGACGAGGATGAAGCGAAGCAACTCGGAGGCGATTTGTTCGTCTATCGCTGGGGAAGCGCCAAGACGTCGGAGATGATCGCCCTCTACTGGGTCGTCGAGGCGGCCACCGGGACAATCAAAATGAGCCGTTTTGAGCTCTTCGGCTCCCCAGTTGCCCGCGCGGCCAACGACATGCTCTGCATGCTCTCACGCAACAAGAAGGTCGAAGAGATCCCCGAGATCACCTATAAGTCGCTCGAATATTTCCTCCGTGACAACCCCACCAGCGAGGCGCTCCCGGAGGTCAAACAATACACCTTCACCCACGCCATGACCGCCGCAGCCGAAGCGGCCGATGCGTATCTGGGGAACAAGTCCGACGAAGAGGGGGAAGCGATCGTCTGTGCCGATGCCGGCATCAAACGCAAAACGATCGAGCAGGTCATCCGCCTGCACGATCTGACGGACGTCCGGCAAATCACTCACTATACCAAAGCCGGTGCCTTTGACCACAGCTGTGCCGAAAAATTAGGGGATATTTTGCGCGTGGTACGTGCCAAGATGGCCGAAGAGGCCGCCACCGTCGAAGTGCCGGACGATACACCGTTTACCCAGATGACCAGCGAACAGCAACTGGCCAAGATCAACACCGTTATCGACGAACACATCCGCCACTTCCTCGTGATGGACGGCGGTGACATGGAGATCGTTGATATCAAACAAAACGGCGAGCACACCGACCTGTACATCCGCTATCTGGGAGCGTGCAATGGCTGTGCGAGTGCGAGTACCGGCACCCTCTTTGCAATCGAGAATGCGCTTAAGACGCATTTGGATAAGAATATTCGGGTGCTGCCGCTGTAATGCATGTTGCGTGTTATGTGTTAAGCGTTACGCTATGAGGGGATGCGGCTTCAGCCGCATAAATGGGACTAAAGTCCCAGCCCTTTTTTTTAAAGCTTTGCAAAAGCAAAGTATAGCAACATTCCTAATTCAAACTACTCTCCCACAATCTGAAATTTAAACTTCTTCTCCATCGCAATCGCTTCATCGCGCCCGTAGACGATGATGTCTCGATCCACTTCAATCTTGTCTGCTTTGATCTTGTCGGGGTAGTCAACGAAATTGAGGATATGTTTGATGGTGTTGATGCGGGCTTTTTTCTTGTTGTCTGATTTGACAATCGTCCAGGGAGCTTTGGAAGTGTGGGTGGAGCTGAGCATCATGAATTTGGCCAGGGTGTATTCGTCCCAGAGGCGCTGGGATTCTTTGTCAACCGGGGAGAGTTTATACTGTTTGAGGGGATCGGTTTCACGTGATTTAAACCGGCGTGCTTGCTCGGCCTTGGAGACCGAGAAATAGAATTTGAACAGTTGAATCCCCTCATCGACGAGCATCTGTTCAAACTCCGGAGCATCCTTGAGAAACTTATGATGCTGGCGCTCGGTACAGAACCCCATCACCGGCTCCACCATCGCGCGGTTGTACCAGCTCCGGTCGAAGAGGACGATCTCTCCGGCACTCGGCAGGTGCTTGGCATAGCGCTGGAAGTACCACTGAGTCGCCTCTTCGTCGGTCGGTTTTTCCAGCGCCACGACGCGCGCACCCCGGGGGTTGAGGTGTTCGGTGATCCGCTTAATAGTGCCCCCCTTTCCGGCGGCATCCCGCCCCTCGAAAATCATCAGAATCTTGAGCCCTTTGTCTTTGACGTGATTTTGAAATTTGAGCAGCTCAACTTGCAAGGCGTGCAACTCTTTTTCGTAAGCGAGCGTCTCTTTCTTGACCCAGATCTGCACTTTACCGGCGCGGTTTTTCACTCGTTTCTTCTGGGCAGGGGCTTTCTGTTTCTCTTCTTTTTTGCTGGATTTCCCGGGTGCGGAATCTACCTCTGTTTTCTCAATCTTCTTTTTTGTGTCGTTTTTTGCTGCCATGATCTCTCTCCTTATCCTGTAAATTTACCGCTTCGGGCACGCTGGGCTTCCATGATTTCCAATTCGCGGGCGCCGGAAACAACAATATCATCATCGAGCACATAATCCAGACTCTCGTCTCTTCCGGCATAGTCCACAGCATTGAGGATCACTTTGATCGCTTCGAGGCGAGCTTTGTGCTTGACATCCGAACGGATCATCGTCCAGGGCGCGTGGTGAGAGTGGGTGCGTTTGAGCATGTGGTATTTGGCGCTGGTAAAGTCATCCCAACGCTCCTGAGCCTGCACATCAATCTCACTCAGCTTCCACTGCCGCAACGGATCGGTCTTGCGCCGCTCAAATCGTTTGGCCTGTTCTTCCTTGGTAACGCTGAAATAAAGCTTGATGAGGGTCGTCCCCTGTCGGACAAGGTCTTTTTCGAACCCTTTGACCCCTTTCATGAAGTCTTCATACTCTTTATCCGTGCAGAAGCCAAACACTTGCTCCACCATCGCCCGGTTGTACCAGCTGCGATCAAACAGGACGATTTCTCCAGCATGAGGAAAGTGCTGAATGTATTTCTGATAGAACCATTGGGTACGTTGCTCCTCGGTGGGTTTGCCCAGTGCCACGATACGGTAGTGCTTTTCGTTCATGTAGCGGGCGACACGGCGGATCGTACCCCC
>WFSU01000195.1 GCA_015485845.1 Nitratifractor sp.
CGCAGATACAAACCCAAAAAAAGGAGCCACAAAGTCAGCGTAGATATTTTTTACCATCATAGTGCAGAATCAGTTTTTTAAATCAGTTTTTATACCATATATGAGAGTTTGAGATTGGGGGATGGATTTTTTTGGGCACACTTGCGTTGTTAAAAAGTTTTGAAACTACTATCAACTTTTTGCCTAGCAATTGCACTGTTTTTGAATTGCTATTATCCCATCTTCATCACCAAACCCCAGCAAAGCAGCAAAGGTGTTTGGTGACAACCGATAACTAAATTGAATTTCACCAACAAGAAAATAGCGGGATCTTAAACTTTTGTGCGTGTCCGGTTTGTGTGCTTTCTGTATGCATCCGCACGCTGGAGTATGGGGACGAGAGAAACCAAATATGTATTGACAAGACATCTACAAAAAGCTATAATAACTACCACCAAAGGATGCCAGAGTGAAACCCATACGATGGAGCGAAGAAAAAAACCAGCTTCTCATCATGCAGCGCAAACTGAGTTTTGAGAGGGTGCTGGACAAGTTGGAAAATCAAGATATCTTGGCGAGGCGCAGCCATCCTGATACCAAAAGGTATCCACACCAGTTTATCTTCGTTCTGGAGCTTGACGGGTATATCTGCTATGTCCCTTTTGTGGAAAACGATGAAGAGATATTTCTCAAGACGATCATCCCCAGCCGGAAGCTGAATAAAGAGTTCAAAGGAGCCGAAAATGAAGAAAGATAAGTTTGTATACGATGCCGAAGAGTTGGTACTTCTGGACGAGATAGAAAAGGGCGAGTGGCAGGATGCCCCCCTTGCAGACACAGAGAAAGAACAGTACGCCCAAAGTGCCGCCTATACAAAATCTCTCCAAGAGAAGAAGCAAACCACCATTCGCTTCGCAGTCCGCGACCTGGCCATTATCAAAGCCAAAGCCAAAGAGATGGGCATCGGCTACCAAAATCTTATCCAGACACTGGTGCACAACTATGCACACGATAAGATGAAGTTGGGGGTGTAATTTTCAAAAAGTTAGATTAACGTACCTCCCGGATCGCTTGTCGGATTGCCTGCTCCAGCCGGGCGATGGATTCCGGTGATGTATCCCCGCCGTAGCGGATGCGTTCGTAGAGATGGTCGATTGTTTCGAGGGGTTTGGCTGCGGGATGGTCGCGGCGGCAGCGGAGAAAAAATGCATGCAGGGTTTCATCCTCCCGGCGGACATAGCCCTGCTTTTTGAGGGAGGTGAGCAGCGGGGCGATCCGGCACAACAGGGGATCATGGCATACCGGACGGCGCAGGCGCAGTGCCAGCAGAAGGATCAGCAGGACGATCCCGGCGAAGATCCCGACAGTGCGATAGACAAAAGTCGGATCGTTGCGTGCCGTCTCGAGGAGCTGAATCTGGCGGAAGTGGTTGTAGTAGAGGATCCAAGTTTCGACCCGGTATTTGAGATACATCAGGTAGAGATTGAGACGGGAGAGGAGGTTGTGGGTACTTCCCGGCTGGCGTTGACGCAAAAATGCCGCTGTGTCGGTATCGACCCTTGCCGCATAGGCGGTGGTTTCATAGCGTTGCCACCGGTTGTCGAGGTACAGTTCGACCCAGGCGTGGGCGTCGTGTTCTTTGACGACGAGGTAGTGTTCGATGCTGTCGGTCGTGTCGGCTTTGTACCCGGTGACAATCCGCGATGGAATCCCGGCCATGCGTGCGCTCAGCGCAAATGCCGAGGCGAAATGGACACAATACCCTGCCCGCTTCTTGAACAGGAAACTGTCAACCGACCGGTTCAGATCGAGCGGTTCGGGTCGGAGGGTATAGGTGAGATTTTGTTCCCGGAAGAGACGGACGATCGCCCGGGCACGCTGCTGAGGATCGGGGTACGCCCGGACGATGTCGGCAGTCAGATGCTCGGTACGGGGGTTGTCTCCGGCCGGATAGCGGAGAGCCGCCCGACGGACTTCGGGGCTGAGAGGTTGTCGGATCCGCTCTTCCAGCCGGGAGACGGCAGCGTAGTGAATGGGCTCTTCGATCGGTTTGGTGACCGTCACGACGCTGTCGCTGTCCATCCGGGCATCTTCCGGAGCGCTCCGGGGCATCTCCAGCAGGTAGAGCCAGCGCTTCTGCGTGGGATAGAGTGTAACTTTGTACCGGGTGAGAGAGGGGGTTCGGGTCGGAGGGGGTTGGTAGGGCTGGTGGCGGACGGGAGCAAGCGGTTCCCAGTGGTCTTTGCGCTGGGTGTAGAGGGTGGTACCCCGGAAGTAGAGACGATTTGGATCGGGGATCCGTCCCTCGAATCCCACCTCCATGACGATGCGTCCGGAGGGAACCAGCAGTGCCTTACCGTCGAGGTACATCGTCCCGCCGTGCCCCATGCGGGTGGTGCCATCCCCCCGAAACCCATACGAAGCATGCTCAAACGAGATCCGGGGAAAAAAGAGAAACAGCACCACCACCCACGGCAGAGAAAAGAGAAAGAGTATCCCGGCCATCCGTACCGTCTCCGTCAAGCGTCCCTCCATCCGGTGGGTCAGGATCATCCACAGGAGAACAAAAATTTCCACTACAACGTAGATAAGCATCGGGATGGAATGGAAGAAAAAGAGCGACAGTGCCATGAAGAGAATGGGAGAGACGAGAAGGTAGAAGTTGATCCGGCGGGTCAGCCGCTGAAGCACCGTGGCAATCAACAGGATGTCGATCAGCAGTTCGATGAAGATCTTCAGGCGTGAGAGGCCGCTGAAGTTGAACGCACCGTAGAGGGAGAAGAAGAGCATCAACAGCCCGAACAGTGCGGTGAGGGTGAGAGTCATGCCGGTCGGCTTCTTCCGGAAAAGGAGCAGCAGCCCTCCGACGAGCAGAAACAGCAGCATCGGCGCTTTGGTCACCAGCAGCACCGGAAGCAGTACGACAGCGTAGGCCAGGTCGAGCAGCCTCAACGGGGTGCGATCAGTAAAGCGCGAGGTGTTCAAGAATCGCATCGATCGACTCCTTGCGTGAATCGAGTTCCCGCCCCGGCATGCGGATACGGAAATCTCTCCGGGTCTGCTCACACTCGAGAACCCAGAGGGTCAGTTGAGAGAGGCGGGCTTCGTCCTCACCGGCACAGCGCTGAAAGTCGAAAATCAGCTCCCGGGTCTGCTCCTCCCGCCGGAAATGCTTGACGGCAGACTCTCCCCTGGCGACGGATGGCCAGTGTATCCGGGAGAGGCTGGCATGTCCGTCAGAGGGGGTGATGCCTTCGAAGTCCCTCTCTTCTCCCAGTGGGCTGTGCTGTTGTGTCCGGAAGGCCTGAAGAGGTTGTCCTTTGGGTTGGGGATAGACCAGCGCTCGGCAGTCTCCTGAGATCGGCAGGAAGAAACGTACCGTCGAAAGGGGGAAGAGGCTCTGCAGACGGCATCCCTCCCGTACGAAATACCCCCGTTTTTTCGGCTGCACTTTCAGGGGGACTGGACGTGTTTCCCCGCCGTCCACACGGAAGGCAGCGGTATGAAAAGGATCGCAATGCAGGGTGATCGCCCAGGCGGTGGTGTGCCTCCGGTTGGTGATGCGGTAGATACACTCTCCGGTCTCACGGGCAAACAGGCGGGGATGATGATCAAAGACCGCTTCGAGTTTGCGAAGGTTGAAAATCCCGACCGGTTCGGAGGTGAAAGCCAGCGCAAAGACAAAAAAGAGGGTGATGTAGACCAGATTGAAGTTGTGCATGTAGGCTTCGAGGAAGAGCCCGAACAGGAGGACAATGACCAGCAGGCTGAACCGAGTGCCGCGTTCGCGAACGTATCGGCGTCTGCGAAAGTGGCTGAGGTAGCTGCGGAGGTTTTTCATCACACGGTTCAGGATGCGGTGGGGCGATCCGACTGTACCGAAGCAAAAATCACTTCGGTGATACGTTCGGCGGTCGTGATCCCCTCGACAAACCGGAGACGGTGGGCACACACCGCCGGGGCGACGGCGATCAGGTCGTCGGGTATGGCGTAGCGACGCCCCTGCAGCATGGCCCACGAGCGGGTCATGGCGGTCAGCGCCAGTGCACCCCGTGTGGAGAGTCCATACGCGAACCGGCCACTCTCCCGGGTAAATCGGATCACCGCCTGGAGGAAGTCCAGCATGGCCTCACTGAGAGCGATGGTGCGGGCATCGTCCATGAGGGTGTTGATCTCATTCGGAGTGAGGCATGCAGAGGTGGAAGCCGCCGGAGTGGTCGGGATGCCCTCGAGGATCTTCCGCTCGGCGTCGGCATCGGGGTAGCCGATCCCGAACGAGCAGACGAACCGGTCGAGCTGGGAGTGGGGCAGCGGGAAGGTGCCCACATCTTCGTAAGGATTCTGCGTCCCGATGACGAAAAAGGGTTTGGGAAGCGGGTGCGATACACCGTCGATGGTCACGTGCGCCTCTTCCATCGCTTCGAGAAGAGCCGACTGGGTCTTGGGCATGGCACGGTTGATCTCATCGGCCAGAAGAAACTGCGTGAAGATCGGCCCTTTTTTGAGGACGAAGTCGCTGGCTTTCTGGCTGAAGTAGTTTACGCCGATGATGTCGGAGGGGAGCATGTCGCTGGTAAACTGTATCCGCCCGAACGACAGCCCCATGACCGTCGCGAAGCGCTTGGCCAGTGTGGTTTTGCCGACCCCGGGGATGTCTTCGAGCAGCACGTGCCCTCCGGAGAAAAAAGCCGCCAGCGTCAGCCGCGCCACGTCCCGCTTGCCGACCAGTTCCGTTTCGATAGCGTTGAGAATCTCTTCTGTTTTGATGAGCGTATCCTGGTGCATATTACATCACGTAGCACAGTCCCTCAAGGGTGTGCTACTACCTCCTGCTCGAGAAGGATCCGCCGGGTCGGGTCGTTGGCATCGTAGGCTTCGACGATGATGTGGTCGCCGGGCTGGAGGTAGTTGTGCTCGCCAAACTCCGCGTAGGCGGTTGCTCCGATGGTGACGAAGAGGGTGGCCGGGTAACCGGTGTCGGCGAAGTGTTCGGCGATGTTTTCGAGGGGGCCGGCGTCTGGCTGGTGGTTGATCCGGTCGATGAGCCACCGGGTGAGCTTGCCGTAAAAGTAGCTGTATCCGGTCAGCGGGGCATCGACGCCGTAGATTCCGTGTTAACCAAACCTGAAATCCCATCCGATTTCACAACGATATTGTATCAATTTGCAATAGATAACGGCTTATAGCTTTCTTTGCTTCTGTAAAGAGAGAAAGCCATGAGTACCAGTTTTCTCATTGCTGCCAGGACAGCCAATTTTCGTGTTTTGGCATTTGAGACCAGACGGTTGTAAAATATCTTGATTCTCTCATTGTGCTGAATGGCACTCAGTGTAGGTAGATACAGTAAGTTTCTAAGTTGTTCGCCTCCCTGCTTGGATATCTTCTGCCTGCCTTGAAAGATACCCGAATCCCTTACCACAGGGTCAAGCCCTGCCAGTGCGGTTATCTTTTTGGCATTGGCCATAGGGTATTTCATAAAAAACACAAGAAGATACAACGCACTTTTTTTGCCCACCGAGGGGATACTGGTCATAGCATCGTAGCGCTGTTTTGTTTCGTCGTCATCCAGGAGTATGGCTTCTATTTTATCCAGAAGCACTGATGCTTCCTTGTCCAGATTTTCAATGATGCCATTGAGCGTACGGATCAGCTCACTGCTTTTATCGCTGACCGCTTCCCGTTGGTTCTTAAACCTTTGTTTTGAAGCTTGTATCCCTTCATAGACATTGAGCATCTCCTGCAGCTGGATAGCATTGGTATTGACAACAGGAACCTGCGCCATGCCTTGTTCGATGTGGGACTGGTACTTGTAGAGAACCTTTGCATCAATCTTATCCGTCTTGGAACGTACCTTAAGGGATCGTGAGAATTCCCGGGATTCTTTGGGGCCAACCATCACAATCCTGATAGCATTCGTGGCACAGAACTCTGTTAGAGCATAGGAGTATATGCCTGTAGGTTCAAAGATAAAAACCGTGTTGTGTATATCAGAACACAACGCGACAATCTTTTCAAATCCGTCATGATTGTTCGGGAACTTGTAGCTCTTTTTACCATCATACACATCGAGACTTGATTTACTGATGTCTATTCCGATATAATCATCCATTGTAATACCTTGTATTGAATTGTAAAGGATTACAAAAGGGTCGCCCCTGGCAGACTTTTCCTTGTATAGCAAGCTGGATATTTATCCGCTTTGTATTCCGTTCAAGTTTGTTGTGCCAGGGTGATCTATCTACGTTACAGGTTATTGAATAATACTCAAGTGTATACAGAACATGTACATTTGATTATTTCAATACCTTAGGGTGTTACGATCTACCCTATGCATCCTTTGAAGAAAAATATTCTATTACTCCACCAAACAATAAGCTGAATTGCGGTATAATATTATATTATGAAAAAGTCAGTAAAACCAACCAACCGAATCGATGGCCGGAGTTTGACACCCAGAGAGGTGTCGCATATCCGTAGAAATGTGGTGCGACTGCGAAGGGA
>WFSU01000196.1 GCA_015485845.1 Nitratifractor sp.
GAGGCGACTTCGAGGGGGTTGGTGTATGATTTCATGGTGTGATTGTACCAAATGTTTGGTAGAATACTTTTGATAATTAGGAGTGAGGAGTGAGGAATTAGGAGTTTTGGTATGTGTTGCTGTGGATGCGTTCCGTGTTACGTGTTACGCAGAACGTCATAACAAAACTTGCTTAACACCTAACACTTAGCACGTAACACGCACAATCAAAGGACACCATGTATCTCTACCAGCCGCCATCCGGATATCGTTACAACAGCGATTCAATATTCCTGGCCGATTTTATCGCGCGGCTATTACCTCGGGGGCGGGTGCTGGATGTCGGCAGCGGTGTGGGGATCGTCGGATTGCTGGTGGCGCGGGATTTTCCGGTACAGATGGATATCATCGACAAGCAGCCGCAGATGATCGCATATGCCCGGCATAATTATGCACTTAATGGATTGGATGTGGTTGCCGAGGTGGGTGATTTTGTGGAGATGAGCGGGGATCGCATTTATGACTGGATCATCTCCAACCCTCCCTTTTATGACAGTGCCGTTACCCAGAGTGAGGATGAGGTGCTCAACATCGCCCGCTATGCCCACCATCTCCCGAGCCGGGATTTGATTCGGACGGCCAAACGTCTGCTGCAGCCACGGGGGCGGTTGCTCTTTTGCTACGATGCCAAACAGGTCGATCGGGTGCTTGCCGAACTGCGTGAAGCCAAGCTCAATCCCGAGATGATCCGTTTCGTCCACCCCAAAGCCGACCGGGAAGCCAAGATCGCCCTGATTGCAGCCCGTGCCAACTCCAGAGCGATGCTCAGTGTGCTGTCACCGTTGATTGTTTTTGATGAGAATGATCGGTATCTACCCGAAGCACAGAAGGCGTTTGACCGAGCGGGGACGCATGTGATCAGCGGGGAGAGGCTTGGGAATTAGAAGTTAGAAATTAGAAATTAGAAATTGTGGTATGCGTTGCTTTGCAACGCTTTTATCAAAAGGAGCAGGGGCTTTAGCCCCGTTTGGTGAGATTATCACCACATCAACAAGCGCAACACGTAACGCGCAACACGTAACACGAACACAAGGAACAACCCATGAACAACTTCACCCCCGAATCCACCATCTTGCGCCAGGAGGACTACTCTTTTGGCTTCGACCCCTCAGCATGTGCGACGTGCGGCGGGGCGTGTTGCACCGGGGAGAGCGGGTATATCTGGGCAAAATATGAAGAAATCGAAAAAATAGCGGCGTTTTTAGAATTAAGCATCCAAGATTTTGGTAAAATGTATCTTCGAAAAGTAAAGCACCGCTATTCCCTGACCGAGAAGCAGATCGGGGAGGAAGATTACGCGTGTGTGTTTTTCGATACGACGCAGCAGCGGTGTACGATCTATCCTGTGCGGCCGAGACAGTGCCGCACGTTTCCCTTTTGGGAGGCGTACAAGCAGAATGAAGATGAGGTGAGAAACGAATGTCCGGGAATTATATGAAATTTTTTGCCTTCTGGGTGTTGACGGTTGGAACGGTCTCGGCTGCAGCAGGGCTGAGTGGAGGGTCGACACCGCTGACGCCATCAGCTCCGAGCGAGGATGGGCTGATCATGCGGGCGATTCTCGATGAAGATGCGGGAAATTTTGCTGCCAGCCGTGATGTGTACGAGAAGCTTTTTACTCTGACGGGCAACAAGGAGTACCTCCTCCGCGAAGCGCAGGATGCCCTCTCGGAGAAAAAAGACCAGGCACGCTCCATCGCCAATCTGACCCACTGGGTGACCCGTCACCCCACCGATCACGACAAGAAACTCTACCTCATCCTCGCCGCCCTCTACATCCAGACCAACGCACTCTCGGAAGCCGATGAGATCGTCGATGCCTATTTGACGCAGGGTGAAGTGGATGCGGAGGATCTCGAAGAGTTCGGAGCGCTCAAGATCCAGCTCGGGGAGTATGGTGAAGCGCTGAAACTCCTCCAACAAGCCTACACCCAATCTCCGGATGAGCAGACGGCACTTCAGATCGCCGCCCTCTATCTGCTCAAACTCCAGCAGCCCGAAAAGGCGACGGAAATCCTCGAAAAACACATTGCCAACGATCCGGAGACGTCGGTGGGGACGTATTTCAAACTCATTGAGATGTATGCCAAAAGTTCCCGGATCGATAAGGTGCTCGATCTTTATAAAAAACTCTACCACAAAGACCCGCAGAAATACTTCCTTCAGAAGATCATCGAAATTTCGCTCTATCAAAAAGATACCCGAGGGTTGATCGATTTTCTGGAGAGCACCAAAGGGAACGAAGATCTCCTCTACGGTGTCTACAAAGACAATGGCCTCTACGCCAAGGCTCTGACTCTGGCAAAGAAACTCTATGCCAATACCCACAAGGCACGCTGGCTGGCGGAAGAGGCGATCCTCACCTATGAGCAGGCACGCAAGGATCACAGCATCACCCCGGAGGTACTGGCCGAAATGAGCCGCCTTTTCGAGCAGGCGATTTCCGAAGGCAATCATGAGGGCATCTACCTCAATTATTACGGCTATACCCTGATTGAGCATGATATGGATGTCAAAAAAGGGGTCGATCTTGTGCGTCGGGCTCTCGGGAAAGATCCGGAAAATATTTTCTTCCTCGATTCTCTCGCCTGGGGGCTTTACAAGCAAGGAAAATGCCGTAAGGCCTCCACGCTCATTCGCCGAGTTGTCCGAAAAGAAGGCCTCTCGGAGCCGGAGATCAAAGACCACTACAAGGCGATCAACGCCTGTCTGAAACACAAAAAGAAATAGGAGAAACCTTTTGGCCGATATACTCGACGAAATCATCAAAAAAACCAGAGCCGACCTCGAAAAACGGAAGGTTGATTATCCAGCGGAGTGGCTGGGACGCTCGTTGTCTTTCAACCCCTTCGTCCCCAAAGACATCTACGGTGCGCTCAAAGCAACCGAGGAGAATCCCTACCGCATCATCGCTGAGGTGAAAAAAGCAAGCCCATCCAAAGGGATTATCCGGGAGGATTTTGATCCGATCGAGATCGCTTCGGCATATGAGGAAGGGGGTGCCAGCGCCCTCTCGATCCTCACCGAGCCTCACTGGTTCAAAGGGGACAAGGAGTACCTCGGGATGGTGCGCCGCTACGTCAGTCTCCCGCTGCTGCGCAAGGACTTCATTGTCGATAAATATCAGATTCTCGAAGCGTTGGCATTTGGAGCCGATTTTGTCCTCCTGATTGCCAAAGCCCTCGGGCGCAAAGAGCTCAAGGAGCTGGTGGATTATGCGCTGCATCTGGGGCTGGAAGTGCTTGTTGAAGTGCACGACAAAATGGATTTGACCAAAGCAATCTTCGCCGGTGCCAACATCATCGGCATCAACCACCGCAACCTCGAGACGTTTGAGATGGATATGGATCTGAGCCGTAAACTCATCCCCCTCATCCCCAACTCCAAAATCATCGTTGCCGAGAGCGGCATCAACGATCATGAGACGGTGGTAGAGTTGAGCAAAGTGGGCGCCGATGCCTTCCTCGTCGGGGAGCATTTTATGCGGCAGGGGGATATCGCTGAGGCGGTGCGGGAGCTGAAGGGGTAGATTCCGTTGCACCATAGGAACTTCCTTTGGTCGTCCCATCTTTCCTTTAGCAAAGAAAAAGGCGTCTATGCCCTGCGTCCCGACATCATCATAGACCACGGCCGGATCATTGACGATACGAAATGGAAGCTACTGAGTCAAGAGAAAGCCCGCCAGGGAATCAGCGGAAGCGATCTGTATCAGATGTATGCGTATGGCAAGAAATATGCAAATTGCACAGAGCTTTGTTTGATCTATCCAAAAGATGAGGAGATGAATACCGTGGATTATGATTATTACAAGGAAGCAGAGCGAAGTTTGCCTCTTAGGATTTTGTTTTTTGATTTAGAAGAAACATATCTTGAAATATGTTGATGAGGTGGAAAGGAAGGTATAGCGTTTTCGGAACGGCTTACTCTACATCTCCACCTTTCTGAAAAACTCCCGTACATACTCATACCCTGAATAAAGCGTCAATGCGGTAGCAATCCAGAGGAAGGTGGTGCCTCCGGGCCAGCGCATGAGGAGGAAGCCGATGGCAATCATTTGGGTGACGGTCTTGACCTTGCCCATCCATGAGGCGGCGATGTCAATCCCTTCGGCTACGGCGGAGACGCGCAGGCCGGTGACGAAGAGTTCGCGGGTTAGGATGAGGTAGATCGCCCAAGGGGAAGCGATGCCCTGCATCATGAGGCCGAGGAAACCTGCGAGGGTGAGCATCTTGTCGGCCAGCGGATCGAGGATCTTGCCCATGACGGTGATCTGGTCAAACGTCCGGGCGATGTGCCCGTCGAAAAAGTCCGTGACCGAGGCCAGCACGAAGATAAACGCAGCGAAGTAGTTGAGCCAGCTGGGGTGGATGCCCTTGAAAATTGCAGCATCCTGATTGACCAGCAGGAGGTACATAAGGGGAGCCAGCAGCAGACGGATGAAGGCAAGGAGATTGGGGATGTTCAGGTTTTTGTTTTTGTGCATGTCCTATCCGTCGCGCTATTTTTCTCGTTCCCACGCTCCTGCGTGGGAATGCATATCGGACTCATCATGGGCAGAGCGCTCTTCTTTGCTCAGGATAATGTGTGTATGCATTCCCACCGGGGACGGTGGGAACGAGGTTGTGTATCTTTGTGGGACTGAAGTCCCAGCCCCTTTTTAGTGAAAGCGTTGCAAGCAACGCATTCCAAAACGCCTAATTCCTAATTCCTCACTCCTAATTATCGAAACGTCGTTCCGCCGTCTACGACGATGGTTTGTCCGGTGATCCAGCTCGCTTCGTCGGTACAGAGGAAATAGGCGGCTCCGGCGAGGTCTTCGGGCTTGCCCATGCGGTCGAGGGCGGAGCGTTTGATGGTTTCGGCCTTGACCTCTTCGTAGTTGGTGAATGCTTTTAATGCGTCTGTATCGATGGGGCCGCCGCTGACGGCGTTGACGCGGATGCCCATTTCGCCGAGCTCCACGGCTGCGTAGCGTGCCATCGCTTCGACAGCGGCTTTGTTGGTGCCGTGGCCGGCGTAGTTTTCGATGTAGATGAGGTTGCCGGTACTGCTGAGTGTGACGATGGAGCCGCCCCCGACCTTTTCCATCCGTTTGGCCGCTTCCTGAGCGCCGCGTACAAAGGCGCCCACGGTAGCCGTCCAGATGTTGGTCAATCCTTTTTCGGGGCGCAGTTTCATAAACTTGCCATATCCTCCGACGACGGAGCGCCCATAGATCATCGCATTGCTCACAAAGAAATCGATCCGATCAAAATCCTCATCGATCGCTTCAAAGAGGGGTTTGAATTGGTCAAGTTCGAGGATATTGAGCGGATAGGCACGAGCTTTGATCCCGTAGCGGCTTTCCAGATCGGCAGCGATGGTGTCGGCAGCCTCTTTGTTGGAATTGTAGGTAAAGGCGACATTGACCCCCTCGGAGGCAAATTTCTCGGCGATGGCTTTGCCGATTCCTTTGGTCGCTCCGGTGATGACGAGGGTTTTTCCTTTGTTGGATGCGCGCATTATTTGACTCCTGGTATGGTGTAGTTTTTGAGAGTTTCTTCGATGGTTTTCATGTTGGCACTGCTGGGCTCTACGAGCGGCAGGCGGTACTCGAGTGTGGGGATGAGGCCGGCGATATACATGGCAGCCTTGATCGGGATGGGATTGGACTCACAGAAGAGTACTTTGTTGATCGGATACAGGGCATCGTTGATCGCTTTGGAGGTCTTGAGATCCCCCTCGAGGGCCGCGTGGGTGAGTTTGGCCTTTTGGTCGGGCAGGAGGTTGGCGGTGACCGAAGTGATCCCTTTGCCTCCGCTGGCGAGGATGGGGAAATCGATCGCATCGTCTCCGCTGAAGACATACAGATCGGGCACTTTCATCAGCAGCTCAACGGTGCGCTCGATCGAGCCGGTCGCCTCCTTGATCCCCATGATGTTGGGTACATCGTCAAAGAGACGCTTGACGGTATCGGGCAGAATGTCCACACCGGTTCGGCCGGGGACATTGTAGAGCATGAAGGGTACCTCAACGGCTGAAGCGATCGCTTGGTAGTGCTGATAGAGCCCCTCTTGAGAAGGTTTGTTGTAATAGGGGCTGACGGAGAAGAGGGCATCAACGCCGCAGCTTTGGGCGTGTTTGGCGATGTCGATCGCTTCGTGGGTGGCATTGGAGCCCGCACCGGCGAGGACTTTGGTGGGGGTGCCCTTGCACACTTCTACGGCGATTTCGATGCAGCGTTTGTGCTCATCGTGGCTAAGCGTCGCACTCTCACCGGTCGTACCGACAGGGCAGACTGCGTCGATGCCATGATCGACTTGGCGGCGGATGAGGTCGGCATAGGTCGCTTCATCAAGCTGACCGTTGCGAAACGGGGTAATCAGTGCCGTGGTGGCACCGGTGATATAGTTATCCATCGGTTTTCCTCAGTATCAGGGTGGTGGCCGTGTCGTGGTCAAAGTACCGATTGGCCACGTCACGGATCGTTTCAGGTGTTATTTTATCCAAATTTGCCTCATAATCCAGCAGGGGACTCAGGTCACCGCGTACGAGATAACCACCATACAGATCGGCCAGCGAAGAAGAGCTCTCGAGGAGGTGGACAAATTCACGCTTGGTGGCGGCTTTGACCTTGGTCAGTTCTTCGGGGGTGATGGTTTCCTCTTTGAGTCGGTTGATTTGCCCCAGAAGTTCGGCCTCCATCGTCTCTGCGGTGACATTGGGATTGCCCATGGCAAGGAAGAGGAAGACGCCCGGATCGGTCAACTCCATGTTGTAGCCATAGACCTGGTGAGCCAGTTGCTGATCCTGCACCATTGCACGATGCAGACGGCTGCTCTTGCCCGAACTAAGGATCTCGGAAAGCACCGAGAGGGCGACTTGATCGGGATGGCGGTAGTCGGGGATGTCGTAGGCGATGGCGATGGTGTCAGTGGGGTTGCCCTCTTTGTGAACAATGATGCGTCGGCTGCCGTCACGGGGCGGCTCGGTGGGTGTGATGCTTAGCAGGGGTGCACAGGCATCCATCTCGGGAGCGGTGATGGTACCAAAGTGTTTTTCGGCTGCTCCAAAGACTTGCTCCGGCTCGATGTCACCGGCGACGACAATCACGGCATTGTCGGGTCGGTAGAAACGGCGGTGGAAAGCACGGATATCCTCAATACTCCACCCCTGAATGTCGCTCATGAACCCAATCGGTGTCCAGTGGTAGCTGTGGGCGGTGTAGTGTTCGTTGA
>WFSU01000197.1 GCA_015485845.1 Nitratifractor sp.
ACTCATGGTAGCGGCTGACGCCCGACCCCCGCAGTGCCGCGAGGATCAAGGCTGATTTGACTTGCGCCGAATCAACCGGAGAATCGTATACAAATGCTTCCATGGAACCGCCACGAATGTGGAGGGGTGCGAGGTTCCCTTCTTGACGGCCATCGATCTGGGCACCGATGCTACGCAACGGCTTGACCACCCGGTTCATGGGGCGCCCCCGCAAATAACGATCACCGGTCAGAACAAAGCTCCCCTCGATCCCGCTGAGCAATCCGCAGAAGAGTCGCATCCCGGTTCCGGCATTCCCGCAGTCAAGGACATCGTCGGGCTCCTGAAGAACCTCAGGCGGAGTGATCGCTACATCCCCACCGTCGCGCTCGACCGTCGCACCAAGTTGTTCGACGATATGAAGGGTATTGAGGGTGTCTTCTCCGAGGAGAAAATTGTGGACGTGGGAGGGGCGATCACTCAGCAGAGCGAACATCGCAGCACGATGCGAAATGGACTTATCCGGTGCGATATCCCCAACCGTCATTCGGAAAGAGCCGGGCGCAGCTGCGACTGCAACGCGGGCTACCGAAGCGTGGCTTGGCATTGCGTCTCCAGCGTTTTCAATACAGCATCAACACTTGCATCAATATCCGTATCTGAGAGAGTTCCTTCCTCGGATTGGACGAAAAGACGTACAGTGACACTTTTACGATCGCTAAGGCTTTCATCCTCATAGACATCGACGACATAATGCCGTTTCAACAGAGGAACCTTTGCCGCAGCGATCGCGGCGTGAATAGCACGGTAAGGCAACGTTACATCGACCAGCACACTGATGTCCTTGTACACCCCCTGATAGTTGGAAACCGGATGCGCAAGGATATGCTCCGGAAGGATGGCTTCCAGATCCAACTCCGCCACAAACGTTTCACCCAGGTCGTATTCTTTGGCCACCGTAGGGTGAAGCTTGGTCAGGTACCCGACAGCACGCCCTTTCCGAAGGAGCGTCGCCGACTGATACGGATGGATCAGGGCATGGGTCTCTTCACAGGGGATCAACTCCAGATCACCGACCACCCGCCCGAGACGCTCGACGAAATCGGCAAACGTGATCGCCGCCGGTTTTCCCTGGTTGTCCAGCCGATCGTGCTCCCGCTGCCTGCTCCAGACAAATGCCACCCGTTCGGTCTGCTGACGTTGTGCATCAAAGACGGCACCCACTTCAAACAGTGGAATCCGCTTGATCCCGTAGCTGACATTACGCTTGAGCGCATCGAGAAGGTTGGTCATCAGGGTCGTCCGCAATGTATTGAGCTCTTCGACGATGGGATTAACCAGTTCGAGGGATGTTTCCACGGTCGGGAAGCCGTATGCCTCAAGCTTCGAGCGATCGGCAAAAGCATACGTCACCACTTCGTAGAATCCAGCCGCCACTGCCCGCTCACGCAGGTCGCGTTTGAACCGGTATCGACGGGAAGCATCGGTCATCCGATTCTGTTCCAGCAGTTCGAGGGGTTTGGCTTCAATGTTGTCGATGCCGGTGATCCGAAGGATCTCTTCAGCGATATCCTGGACATTGACGATATCGTGACGATGCGGAGGAATCCGCACGCCAAACGTATCACCGCTACTGCCCCGAATATCAAAGCCGAGACGTTTGAGGATCGTATGCACCGTCGTCTTGCGCACCGGGTTGCCGATGATGGCACTCAGTGTCTCGACGCTGGCACCGACTGCCCGCTCTTCGCGCTTGGTATGGATGCTGAAATCCCCTTCATAAAACAGGCATTCCCCCATCGCGTTGCACGTGTTCTGCAGGTAGTGGCTTCCGAGACTCAATTTCGGTTCACTGCCACGGGAAGTATTGTAATAAAGCGTATCCGTTTCGAGTTTGTTACTTGAGACGGTTTCGACCAGCAATGTCGGGTCGATGTAGCTCGCTTCGAACAAGATTTCTTTGGTATCGTCGTGCGCCCGGAACGTGTCACTCTGCTCGATCCCCACCGCCGAGAGGGCTTGGTCGTCGTGGCTGATGACCACCAACCCCTGCTTGCCGTGTTGGGCGTTCAAAGTGATTTTCCCATCCGAGTTGTAGAGTTTTTTTGCATCATAGGCCCGGAGGATGACCCCGGTCGCATGGGTACTGTAGCGTACCATTGTGTCAATCGTGTCGACGGAATTCACCCCGACCAGAGCCAGGCGCAAGGTCGGGAGAAAACGGGAACGCGGTTCACGATTTTCTACCAGAAAATATTGAAGATCCGAAGGGATATTCCGATCACTCTGGATCGCAATTTTGCGAGCGATCCCCACATTACTTTTGGTAATTTTCCCCAGTTTGTAGGGTTTGATCGGACGGTCAAGCGCTGCACTCAGATCCCGCGCTACTCCATGGATGCTCAGGCAGTCACCTCGGTTGGCAGTCAGTTCCAATTCGATGACAGTGTCGGCAACCTTGGGATAGCTCCCCAATTCACGCCCCACCTCGAGCGCTCCAATGCTCTCATCGAGAATCATGATTCCATCGCCCATCTCCGGCAAGCCAAGCTCTTTGCTCGAGCAAACCATCCCGAAGCTCTCAATCCCACGCAGCTTGGCCGGCTTGATCTCAAAATCCCCCGGCAATACAGCACCGATCGTTGCCACGGCGACGTATTCAGCCTCGACGACGTTGGCAGCTCCACAAATGATCTGCTGAGGCTCATCCATCCCAATGTCAATCAGGCAGAGGCTCAGTTTGTCCGCGTCAGGATGGCGGTTGCACGCCACGATCCGGCCGACGACTACCTTTTCAGGAATGGTGTATTCGGTCAGTGAATCGACCTCGAGGCCGATGGCATTGAAGGTCTCATACAGCTGGGTATTGCTGATCCCCTCGAGATCAATGAACTCCTCGAGCCAGGTACGTGTAATAATCATTTGAACTGCTCCAATAGACGAATATCTCCCTCAAACAAACTGCGCAAATCAGGGATCTTGTGCATCAGCATCGCAAACCGCTCGACCCCCAGTCCAAAAGCATAACCGCTTACCCCTTCGTAGCCGACGGCTTTGAAAACATTGGGATCGACCACGCCGCTGCCGAGCACTTCGAGCCAGCCGGTATGGGAGCAGACACGGCACCCTTCCCCTTCGCAGAAGATGCAGCTGATGTCCACCTCAGCCGAGGGCTCGGTGAAGGGGAAAAAGCTCGGGCGGAACCGCACATCCACCTCCCCAAACATGTGGTGGAGAAAATCGGTCAAAATATACTTGAGGTTAGCGAAGCTCACTTTGCCATCCTCCTCGACCACGAGCCCCTCAACCTGATGAAACATCGGGGTATGGGTCAGATCGTAGTCCCGCCGGAAGACCGTGCCCGGTGCAATGATCCGGATCGGCGGCTCCTGAGAGAGCATCGTCCGGATCTGTACCGGTGACGTGTGCGTACGCAGCAGACTGCCATCTCCGAAATAGAAGGTATCCTGCATGTCCCGTGCCGGGTGAAACTTGGGAAGATTAAGCGCCTCAAAGTTGTGAAAGTCATCCTCCACCATCGGCCCGGTCTCCACCGCAAAATTCATCGCGACAAAATAGTCGATGATCTTATCCATCGTTTCCATGACCGGGTGGAGTGCCCCCTGCTCTGAGGCTTGAGCATAGAGCGTGACATCGATTGCCTCCGCCTTGAGTTGGGCTTCGAGTGCCGCTTCGGCCAGCTCAGCATGCCGCCGGTCAAACAACGCTTGCAAATCAGCTTTCTGCGTATTCAAACCTGCTGCAAACGCTTTTTTCTCCGGCCCGGGCACATCCTTGAGCTTGGCAAATTCTGCCGCTAAGGCACCTTTCTTCCCGAACACTTCCACCCGCACCTGCTCCAGACTCTCAAGCGAATCAGCTGCCTCTATTTTTGCGCTTAGATTTTCCATACGACCTCTGTTTTCTCAAATAAATTTGACGGAATTAGTAGACGTGATTTTATCCAAATGTTGCTAAAGGGCTCCTCTATCCTCTATCGGTGTTGTTTTTGTGCTATAATTTCTTCAAATCCATCACAAAAAAGGAACAAAAAATGTGCATTTTCTGTCAAATAGCAGGCGGAGAAATCCCCAACAACACGGTACTGGAAAACGACGATTTTCTTGCCTTCCACGACCTCTATCCCAAAGCCCCTGTCCATGTCCTTATCATCCCCAAGCAACACGTTGACTGCTTTCAGGATGTCGCACCGGAAACGATGGCGGGCTTGACCGCTTTTGCTCAGGAAGTCGCCCGTACTCTCGGTGTCGATCAGACCGGCTACCGCCTCATCACCAACAACGGCGAAGACGGCGGTCAGGAGGTCCCCCACCTCCACTTCCACATGCTCGGCGGCGGTAAACTCAAATGGGATCACTTCCATGAGGACACCCATAAAAACATCTAACCATCCTCTGGGGCTGGGACTTCAGTCCCACAAAACGCGCAGCGTATCAGCAGGGTTGAAACCCCAGCCCCAAACTGAAACATGCAATGCGCTAAAACTCAACCACCTTCTTCGTCAGCACCCTAAATGCTGTTGACACATCCCCTTCCAATCCAAGTTTTCCGGCCACTTTAGGATTGACGAGATAGTAGCCCAACACTATCTCCACCTTGTCCCCCTTTTTCAACACTGTATCAAAATGCTCTTCACGCGTCTCCAATGCTTTGATACTCGTGTCTTTTAACACCGTATCAGCCAACCATGGCATCGAAGGTTTCCCCTGTGTTCCGATCACACGAACATACTGACGCGGAGGCAATACGGTTGTCTTGCCATCACGATGGATACTTACCCGCAGCTGTGCCACCCGAAGCGGCTGGGCAAAGAGGGTATGAGTCGCCTCATTATGAAGCGTAATCGTAAACCCTTGAGAAGCTGGCTTGAGTGAAAGCTTAATGTAACGTGACAACTCAGCCAGAGTCCCTCTGTGGATTGTCATATCATGAGATGCGTGGGTTGCTGTGTGTTTCAGGTTGACCATCGTTCCGGGCTTTTGGGGCATATGACAGCTGATACATGTTGCGTTGGAATCCCCCTGCTTCACCCCGAGATCACAGAGCGCAAACCCTTTGCCGTTTTGTTTGTGATCGTGGCATCCCAGACACATTTTCCCGGTATAAAAAAGATCATTGCCGTAGTCAATGTCGTGATAGGGGGAACCTGTTGTTTTTTTGAACAATCCAAAGAAACTTGACGTCTCGTGAAAGATGACCTTCTCCCCCTTGCGTTTGGCATCGGCCGAATAGAAATACTTTGGTTTTGCTTGAATAACGTTGCGATTAGCATGAACATGTTCCTCAATGCTCTCAATCCGATGGCACCCCTGACAGGAGATCGGTTCATCCTTCTGTACCGTATTTCCAGCGGGCACCCCCCTGCCCCCTTTGAGAGAGTGATCTGAAGGGGTATGGCACTTGGCACACGTGTATTTCCCCTGTTCCTTATTAGGGTGCTTATCCCAAACCGCTTTGTGCACCGGATCGTTCCAGATAGACGCTTTGGCGTGCTGTGAGTGTTGATACTCGGCAAAAATGATCGGGTGGCAGGCCTTGCATGTTGTATTTTCGAGAGGCGTTTTGGCTGCCAAAAAAGAAATAAACAATAACAAAAGGGGGAAATAGCGCATGGTAAGCCTCGAGAATAAAAATTAAAAAACGATTGTAGTCAAACCCACTATAAAAAAAGTTGACCCCTATCAATCCACATTACGGGACTAAAGTCCCTGCTCCTGAGCGGGAAACTTACCTACGTAACACTTAACACTTAGCACATAACACCCCCTTTAAAACCGATACTTCGCCCCCACCCGCACCTGCACCTTCCGTTTCACCCCCGGATTGTACAACACTTCCATCGAAACCGGGACGGTGTAGTTGTGCAGGAGCAGCAGATCGGCTTCGACTCCAGCAATACTTTCCTGACGGATATGGCGTTTTCCGTCACCAAAGTCCAGCGCATACAGCCGTTGCTTGAGATAGATGCTCTCCCGCTGGAGTGAGAGAGGCAGGTGGTAAGAGTACGCTGAGAAATTAAAGACTTTGTAGAGTCCCACCTCCCCCATCATCGCTTCCCGCGCATAACTGACCGTGCCTGAAGTCGGGATACGGATCACCGCAAGATCGGCCGAAGAGGGGCTCGCCGTACCCACTTTGATCCCCAGCTGTTTCGTCGTATCGACCCGGGAGCTGATCCGATAGGCTCCACGCGCTCCAACATACATCTCTCCGGGCAAATTATGCATCCATACCCCATTCACTCCAGCATACACCGCCCCTCGATCGTAGGAGACAAACGCTGAAAGGTCAAGCAATTCATCGGGGTATTTGCTGAAACCGAACTGAAGCCGTTTTTTCAAATCAACCGAGAGGCTCACCGGTGTCCGATCGGTCTGGCGGTACGAACGGGCAAATGCCAGCTTCGCCGATCCCCGCCAGTAGCCCGTCGCCAAAAATGGCCAACGCAGATATGCGCTGTAGCCCCAGTCTCGATAGGTGCTCCCCTCTTTGCCCCGACGGCGCATCACCCATGTCACGCTTCCGCCGAAATGGATCGGGGAGGCTGTGTTTGCGTAGCTCGCTTGCAATAAAGTGCGGGTCTTTTGGTAATCCAAAGCAAACGAAAGAGTATTGCGCCACAACGGATCGGTAAAATCCGCCTTGAGCGTGAGTCCATACCCCTTTTTCGTATCGTATGTCGAAAAGCTGGTGAGGTTGGTGTATTGCAAATGGGTAATCGGCGAATAGTTCTTTTTTGTACCAAGAAAGGATTGTCCACCTTTTCCTTCTCCCAAATTCACCTGCTTCAATCCTGGATCAAGCGATGCCACCTTCGCCGGATGAGGCTGTAGATATACCGACCGGACGGCATACCCATCCGCCCCGATGGTCTGCACCAGCGCTCGCTTCCCATTCATGAGTTTCAGATCGGTCACATCATCCCCCGAGACCACCCGCTCGATCCCATGCCCCGAAGTACGATACACCGTCGATCCGTGACGGCTGGGCGCGACAAAATAGACCCGCCCCTGCCGATCCACATCGACCGGATGCCCATCGTGCCCACGATAACTAACCAACGGCATATGGTTACGATACAGCGTTCGCCTGTCTCCTTGCTGGCGAAAATAATACAGAGCATCCCCCCGCACCAGCACCGATGAGTGAGCAAGACCGTAATAGTGACCTCCGACATACAAATGAGGCTGATCCCACGAGGAAGCGATATCGAAGTACACCCAACGCCCATCATGCATTCTTCCCTGTATCGCTTTGCCGGCCGTGCCGGAGAGTAAATACCCATCCCGGTCAAATAATCCTGCCCGGATCACCTGTGGAGAGATTTTGGCCGAAGCGGACGTATAATATTTGCCGTTGTGGCTAACAATATTTCCACTGTGCCATGCTCCCTTTTTTACCTGCATCTTGCCATGCTGACCAAACCGCACCACCTTCGGTGCCGAGCACTGATCCCCAACAAGAGCGAGCACTTTGTCCCCTTCACGCGAAAGCGGTACCCGCAACTGAGAGTGAGCCAATACCTTCCCCTTCGTCGAGTGAAACCCTCGATGCTCCCGTAGTATCGACTGGCGAAACTCTTTCATCAGTGTCACGAAATCCTTGCCAAACTGCCGCTTGAAAACCGTATTGCCAAAAAACGGAAACGGTTGTTTGGCATACTCTTTGAAGTACCCATTGACCCGCTTCATCCCGTATCGCTGTGCCAGAAACTTTTGAAAATGACCCCCGACGAGGTAAAATTTCTCCCCATATGGGAACTGCAAGGTGCTGTTGTACATCATCTCCGGTGTCACACGCCCTGCTCGCACCTGTGTCACCGTCTCCGCCAACGCCCGTCCCGACCACAGCCGACCTCCGTTGCCAAAACGCGATTCGTTGAGGACTGCATTGCCTTCCTTGATGAAGCTGCTCTCGGTAATATTAGGGATCGGAAACATCGGCACAAAAAACGGCGCGATCACCGGTGCATTGCCCCCGATCGCATGTGCCAGACGCGACCAGCCATTCATCTTGGGATTGAGCTGATAATTGTGCGCCGTCTCATGGAGCAACAACCCCCGCAACCACGACGTCACCCCAAACACATCCTCATGCAACACCCCTGCCCCATACAGCACTTGCTCATTAAGCGGCAGCTGCGTGGAGAAAGCATTGGCCACCTGATCCCGGTTTGAGGCCAATGACACCCGAAGCGGCGCATCCAACCGATACCCAAATTCCCGATCATACACCCGCCGTATTGCCTGATGGGTCGTGGCAATTGCCTGCGTATTGAGCTTACTTCCTGTCGGTGCTATATAGGTGCTGGTGTTGTTCTCTTGGAGAGTATAATCGCCGGAGACGACGGGCGAAGCCATGAGGCCGAGGGGGGAAATGGCTATGGCGAGGAGAAGGTTTTTCATGGGGATAATTTTATCTTGTTTTTATGGAAGAGGACTTAACCCTAAAAAATCCATACCCAATCACAGAATAACCACAATTGCCCTATAATTAGGTACCTAAGAGGAAGAAGCCCACCCCAAATTCTTTCACCCATTTGGTGCAACTTCTTCCATAAAAAACGAACAGGTTGATTATAATGCAAACCC
>WFSU01000198.1 GCA_015485845.1 Nitratifractor sp.
CCTCAATACTCCACCCCTGAATGTCGCTCATGAACCCAATCGGTGTCCAGTGGTAGCTGTGGGCGGTGTAGTGTTCGTTGAAGAGGCGAAAGTAGAGATAGCCGATGGGATTGTTATCGGTGCGCCAGCGGCGCTCCTCGGCGACGACATTGCGCTCTTTTTGAAACTCCTCGTCGGTGAGGTTGAGATTGGCCATCAGCTCGGCAAAAAGTTCAAGGGATTGGCCGAGATGGCGGCTGGCGGATTTGATGTAGTAGTGGGTGTAGTCAAATCCGGTTGAGGCGTTGTTGACCCCGCCGTTGCGCTTGACGATCTCGTCAAACTCCCCCTCACTGAGATTTTTGGTCGATTTGAAGTTCATGTGTTCGAGCATATGGGCAATCCCGCTCTTGCCCATCGTCTCATTCCGGCTGCCGACAGCGTAGAGGATGTTGGTGGCGATGACGCCCGAGCCATTGCTCATGGGCAGGACGACGACGCGCAGGCCGTTGGGGAGAGTGGTTTTGTGGTGGTGGGGGAGGGTGCTCATGGCTGTCCTTTTTTTAGTGAGGAATTAGGAGTTAGGAGTTAGGAATTTTGGTTTGCGTTGCTGTGCAACGCCTTTATTTATTGGATGTGGTGTCATTTCCAATCTGCTCCGATCGCTTCGGAGATGTGGTTGAACCCGTCGGCTTTGATGAGGCGGATGAGTTCGGTGTTGATGTCGTGAGCCAGCGTGGGGCCTTGGTAAATGAGGCCGGTGTAGATCTGGACAAGGCTGGCTCCGGTGCGAATACGCCGGTAGGCTTCAGCGGCGTTGCTGATTCCTCCGACACTGATGAGCAGTGTTTGGTCGTGGAGTTTCTCGGCAATGGCACGGAAGAGCTCAAACGATTTTTCTCGCAACGGTGCTCCGCTGATGCCGCCGATCGACTCGGGGTGCTCGACGAGGGAGTAGTCCACCGTTGTGTTGGTTGCGATGATCCCGGCGGCTCCGGCATCAACAGCGGTTTGGCACAGGGCGATCGCCTGCTCGGGCTCCATATCGGGTGCGATCTTGAGGAGGATGGGGCGGTCAGTGATCTCACGGCCGATGCGGAAGACTTCGCGGATGAAGCTTTCATTTTGCAGATCCCGCAGGCCGGGGGTGTTGGGGGAGGAGATGTTGATGACGATGTAGGTACCATAGTCGGCAAAGGCACGGAAGAGGGTCTCGTAGTCCTTGAGTGCTTCGTTTTCGGGGGTAACTTTATTTTTACCGATGTTGATCCCGATAGGGTAGTCAAAAAAGCGGAGTTTTTTGAGCTGCTGGATCATGTGCCAGGCGCCTTTGTTGTTGAACCCCATGGCGTTTTGGATGGCCTCTTCGTGGACGTGGCGGAAGAGTCGCGGCTTGGGGTTGCCGGGCTGTGCCTTGGGGGTGACGGTTCCAATTTCGGTAAATCCAAACCCCAGTGCCGGCATCGCCCGGACGAAATCGCCGTCTTTGTCAAATCCGGCAGCCAGTCCCACCGGATTGGCAAAGGTGCGCCCGAAAATCTGCTGACGCAAAACAGGAAGATCGACATAGAGTTTGTCTGAGATAAAGCGTTGGCAAGCGCCGATACCGCCGACGGTACGCAGCGCAAGACCACCGAGAGTATGTGCCGTCTCGGGGTCGAGTTTGAAGAGGAGTTTTTTGAGGTTTTGGTAGGTAATGATCGCCATAGTATGCCTTGGTATAAAGTGAAAGGATTATAGCGAAAAGGGGCTGATTAGTCGTACACATCATCCATGTTGAAGTCATACTCCGGAGGATCGACATGGATGTTTTCGAGGTCTTTGGGATCGACTTGATGCTCCGTCAAGTTGTAGTCATCCCCCTGCTTGAACTCCTGAGTACGCGCGAACGTCTCTTCGCGTTTCATTTGTTCTTTGACGTGCTTGGCAAGCTGGTCTGGGTTGGTTATGTTGTCTTCGATTCCGGCAGTGCTCTGGTTGTTTTCCGCATACAATACGGTCGAAACAAAGGCGATCAGGAGGGCAAATGTCCAATTCTTCATAATGGTACCTTATAGTTCGGTTTTGTTTTGAAAATATCATAGCGTAAAAAGGTAATGATTGCAATGATACGGCTTGACACTGGACTATAAATTAGGATATAATCCTTAATAGATATATAAAAGGATATACAATGAGTGCAGTAAAAAAGCTTATCTCCTTTGATAAAGGGATCGCGCATGAGTTGGAGGTGGTGGCATCGGCGCTTCAATTGACCCAGCGTGAGGTGGTAGAACGTGCGCTGGATTTCTATTTTGACCATACCGATACCTTGGTGGCTCGGAAGATTTCGGATGATGTTGTCTTCGGTAAAGAGGGGGTGCGAGATGCGGATGATGTTTTTGCTGAGCTGGGGCTGGAGTAGTGTATCGCCTCGAACTGACCGATACGGCGGTCAAAAATCTCAAAGGCTTCAACCACGCTGAGCAGCAAATGATTGCCAAAAAACTTCGTTATTTGAGTGAAAATTTCGATGCGCTCAAGCAGGGCAAAAAAGTCACCGAACTCAAAGGCACCCCTTATCGCCATTACCGTTATGTCATCGCCCGAAAAATCCGGGCGATTTTTGAGATCAAGGACGATCAGATTGTCTTGCTTGTGCTGCGGATCGGACGGCGGAAGGATGTGTATGGGTGAGTTTAGGGATCGCAGTAATTGCGCTGCTAAGATTTTACCATATCTCATGTATAATCGTTCATGCAAAAATCCTATTATCTCATACGACAAGAAATCCCCTACCTTGAACCAAAAACTATCAAGATTTATGAACCAAACTACGCACACCTCAAACAATTCATTTCGGCACTGATCGGGAATATAGAAGTCTATTTTTATAACCATGAGGATAACAGCAGGAAAAATGTGACAAGTGAGTTTGAGAATGAACCATTTTATTTTGACAAATATCCATTAGAGTGTATTGTCGATGTTGTCTATATTTATAAACGTAAGGATTTCCAGC
>WFSU01000199.1 GCA_015485845.1 Nitratifractor sp.
CCTACCTCATCGGCCGCTATCCCCCTCCGGAAAAGGGCTATGGTTTCCTATCATTCATGGGACTCTCTCTTGTGATCCTGATCCCATTTTTTCTCATCGCTATAGAGCCGGATCTAGGTACCGGACTGGTATTGCTCCTGACCGGCTACGGAGTGCTTTTCCTCGCCGGGATCCACTGGAAAGTCATCGTCAGTCTCCTCGTCATCGTCGGCATCTCGGCTCCTATGGCGTACGAATACGGCCTGCGCGATTATCAGAAAAAGCGGATAAACGACTTCCTCGGCAAACCCAGCTACCACGTTCAGCAGGCACTCATCGCCATCGGATCAGGCGGTCTCCAGGGCAAATCCAAAGACGACGCCACCCAGACGCAACTCAAGTTCCTCCCCATCTCTTCAAGCGACTTCATCTTCGCCTATCTCGGGGAGCGGATGGGATTCAAGGGGATGCTGATCGTCATCGCCACGTACATTCTCCTCATTGTCCACCTCCTGATCCTCTCCCACATTTACGGGGAGGACTATTACATCCGAAGCGTATCTTCAGGGTTGGCGTTTCTGATCTTCATCTACATGGGGGTCAACATGTACATGATCATCGGCATGGCGCCGGTGGTGGGGGTACCGCTGCCGATGTTCAGCCACGGGGGGACGTCGTTTATCATCTTCGCGATCTTTTTCGGCATCCTGCTCAACCTTATTGCCTTTAAAAGATATTTTATGTATAATGCCGACGCACGCATCACCATGGTCGAGCGACGCTCCGGCAATCGTGCCTACAAAGAGCCGTTGAAACGACGACGCAGAAAAATCTCCACCGATGATGTCCAGAAGGGTCTTTAGCTCAGTTGGTTAGAGCTCCCGGCTCATAACCGGGCGGTCCAGGGTTCGAGTCCCTGAGGACCCACCACATTACCTCTTGCGATCAAACTGACCAAAATACCATAGAGAGGATTCAGACGCTCTTCTTATTTTGCGCTTTCTAAAACAAACCAACAACGACACCAGCGCCCCACCCCACATCACCATCAGAAGCCACAGTGGTATCATCCGTAACAACTGCTGATAATGTTTGGAAACGTATTTGGAGAGTCGGGCGGTATATTTGACCCGCTTGGCGAGGAGTTTAAACCCCGGCTTTCCGTAGAGAGATGATCGGATGATCGTCCGGGCAGGCACATGCTCCGCCAGATGAAGTACCGTCGGGTCGATCCGCAGCAGTACGGCACTCTCCCGGCCGAAGCGTTTGGCGAAGAAGCGCATTTTCTCCAGCTCTTTCAGGCTCGTGGAACGGGACAGAATCGCCCGGGCACCGAGAAAGCCGCTGGTGTGGTAGAGATCGGCGATGGGCTCCATGAGGGCATTGGCAGTGCGGCGGGCATCCGGGGCACCCGGGAGACGGGCAAGAGCCTTGAGAAGCCAGGCGGGCAGGAGACGCCCCCGACGCATGTTTTTGAGCAGGGAGAGGGAGCCTTTGATCCCTCCGGCACCTCCGGCGGTACTGATCGTGGCCGCCGTGGCTGCTACCCCGAGCGATGAGAGGGCGAGGATCACCTCATCCACCTCCTCTCCGTTGAGCCAGTGGTTGCCCTCGATGATGAGATCCCGCAAATCGCCCACGACGAACAGATCAGCCACCCCGGCGCCGATCATCCCCTCGAGCTCGTTCCCTTTTCCGGTGACAGCACCGCCCAGGATAGCTTTGGCTTTGTATTCCCAGCTTTGGCGTTTGGCATGAATCGCCGAGAGAAGTTCTCGAGCCTGTGGAGTGATCGCCGTACTGTTGTGCTCGACGAAATAGCCCAGATACGCTTCGGCCTCTGCCCAGTGGTTTTGGGCGATGAGTTCCTGCGTATGGGGGAGTGGATCGAGCGGGGTCAGTGCATCAAGCCGATCCCGCATCTGCCAGCGGTCGATCAGCAGCAGCGTCGTGGTCAGGAGCACCAGCAGCGCGATGAGACGAACCAGCCAACGCACCGTAAATACCTTAAAGGATATCCCGCAACTGAATGGCGTAATGCATCACAAAGAGGTTAAGGAAGAAGATCGCCATAGAGGAAGCACGGGACAGCAAATGCTCCAACGGCGTGCGTTCTTTGTCGTTGGTCCGATGGGCAATCACAAAATGAAGTACCGTTGGAACGGCCAATGTGACGACGAGGATCACTTTCTTCTGCAACGCATCCGAGACGGCGGTGCCATTAGGATGGAGGATGAGATCAAACAGGCCGAATTGGAGCCCCAATACTCCCCCAGTGATCAGCAAAATCACAAACACAATCGCCTCAAACCAGCCAAAAATCGGGCCGACATGAGGATAGACCTGTTTTTGTGCCTCCTTATCCCGCAGCGTAATCCCCAGCGCAAACATGAAGACCGATCCTCCGATCCACGAAATCGCCGCCAGCAAGTGAATGTGGAACGCCCATTCGGTTATCCAACCCATCAATCTACCGCCTTATCCATCAATTTTCAACACGGCCATAAACGCCTCTTGCGGTACCTGGACTTTACCAATCGACTTCATCCGCTTCTTCCCCGCTTTTTGTTTCTCGAGGAGCTTGCGCTTGCGGGTGATGTCCCCACCGTAGCATTTGGCGGTAACGTTTTTGCCCATCGATTTGACGTTGGAGCGGGCGATGATGGTATTGCCGATGCTCGCCTGGATGGCGACTTCAAACAGCTGGCGTGGGATGAGCTCTTTGAGCTGTCCGACGAAGGCCAGACCCCGGGTGCGGGCTTTGGACTCGGGGACGACGATGCTCAAGGCATCGACCACTTCCCCCGCGACGCGAATGTCAAGCTTGACCAGTTTGCCCGGACGGAACCCGGTGGGCTCATAGTCGAAGCTAGCGTACCCTTTGGTGGTGGACTTGAGCTTGTCATAGAAGTCCATCACGATTTCGTTCATTGGGATATCGTACTCGAGCAGGACACGGTTGGCGTTGAGATAGTCCATCTTGATCTGCACCCCACGGCGGTCGTTGAGGAGCTTGATGAGGTTGCCGACGTACTCGTTGGGGGTAAGGATCGTCGCTTTGACGTAGGGCTCATAGATGGTGTCGATCTTCTGGGGTTCAGGCAGCTCGCTCGGATTTTGGATCTCGATCCGTTCACCGTTGGTCTGAAGCACTTCGTAGACGACGGTAGGCGCCGTGGCGATGAGATCGAGACCAAATTCCCGCTCGAGGCGCTCTTTGATCACTTCCATATGGAGCATTCCGAGGAAACCGGTACGAAAACCGCTCCCGAGTGCCAGCGAACTCTCCGGCTCGAACGCCAGGGCACTGTCGTTGAGTCTAAGTTTGTTCAGGGCATCACGGAGGTCTTCAAACTTATCGGTCTCGATGGGGTAGATTCCGGCGAAAACAAACGGCTTGGCCGGTTCAAATCCGGGGATGGATTCGGCAGTAGGTTCTTTGGCATCGGTGATAGTGTCGCCGACTTTGAGCCCGTCGACAGTCTTGAGTCCCATGACGACGATCCCGATCTCTCCGGTACGAATCTCGGGCGTTTTGATTGGGGCGATGGGGTTGGGGTACATAAGATCGAGGACGGTGTGCTCTTCGTTGGTGCCCATCACTTTGACTTTTTGTCCTTTGGAGATGGAGCCGTCAAAGATACGCACCAGCGCCAGTGCTCCGAGGTAGTTGTCAAACCAGCTGTCGTAGATGAGTGCCTTGGTCGGAGCCTTCTCGTCACCGGTGGGAGCCGGTACCCGCTCGACGATGGCATCGATGAGTTCAGCTACTCCCTGCCCAGTCTTGGCCGAGATGAGATTGTGTTCGGTGCAGTCAAGTCCTATCGCCTCCTCGACTTCGGCCAGTACCCGATCGGGATCGGCGGCCGGCAGATCGATCTTGTTGACGACGGGGAGCAGTTCAAGATCATTCTCGATAGCAATGTAAACGTTTGCAATCGTTTGCGCTTCGACTCCCTGTGCGGCATCAACGATCAGGAGCGCCCCATCGGACGACGCCAATGAACGGCTCACTTCGTAAGAGAAATCGACGTGACCCGGGGTGTCGATGAGGTTGAGGATATAGTGCTCTCCGTCTTTGACATAGTCCAGACGTACCGACTGAGCTTTGATGGTGATGCCGCGCTCTTTTTCGATGTCCATGGTATCCATTACCTGTGCCGACATTTGACGATCCGAGACCGCCCCGCACTCCTGAATGATCCGATCCGCCAGCGTAGACTTGCCATGATCGATGTGCGCAATGATCGAAAAGTTCCGAATGTGCGACTGAGGGACTGTTTTTGCCATGTTGCTCCTAAAATAAGAAGGGTGCAAAGCACCCAACCAAAATTTCTAATTTTTAATTTCTAATTTCTAATTCTACTCACGTTGTTTCAAACAACGAGTTTACACTCTCATTGTTAACAACCCGCCGGATGACTTCGCCAAGCATCGGTGCAGTGGAGAGCATCTTGACCTTCTCACACGACTGCGTCATAGGGATGGTATTGGAGACAACCAGCTCATCAAGCTCCCCTTTACTGATCCGATCCATCGCCGGGCCGGAAAGGACAGGATGAGTGCAGCACGCCATCACTGAAGTCGCTCCCAGCCCCTTGAGTGCGGAGGCGGCCTTAACCATCGTACCGGCGGTATCGATCATATCATCGATGAGGATGACGTCTTTACCGTCCACATCGCCGATGATATTCATCACTTCACTCTCATTCGCTTTTTCCCGGCGTTTGTCGACGATCACCATGTCCAGTCCAAGCGCTTTGGCGAAGTATCGTGCCCGAGCCACACCGCCAATGTCAGGAGAAGCAATAACAGGGTTGGGAAAGTTTTTGGCCTTGATATAATCCATGAAAAGGATCGCCCCATAAAGATTGTCCACCGGGATGTCAAAAAATCCCTGGATCTGGGAGGCATGCAGATCCACAGTGACCATCCGGGTAATTCCGGCCGTTTCCATGAGGTTGGCGACGAGTTTGGCCGAGATGGGGACACGGGGAGCCGCCTTGCGATCCTGCCTGGCATAGCCATAATAGGGGACGACGGCCGTGATCGACTGCGCCGAAGAGCGTTTGAGTGCATCGGTCATGATGAGCAGCTCCATGAGATTGGCATTGGCCGGAGCGGACGTAGGCTGGATGATAAACACATCCTTGCCCCTCACACTCTCAGCGATCTGGACGCTGATCTCTCCATCAGAAAAACGGCTGATCTTTGCCTCGGAAAGGGGCATTTCAAGGTATTTGGCGATCTCTTCAGCCAGCTCAGGGTTGGACGTCCCGGAAAACAGCATGTAATTGCTCATGATTGGTGACCTTTGGCGCGAATTTTATGCGCGTATTTTACTCTATTGTTGGTAAGAGGCGGGTCAAAGGGGAAAAAAGCTTTTTTAAAGCCCCAAAAGCTTACACTCTGTCTATAAAAACTCACACGGAAGACAGATGATACGTAAAACGCTCAAAGGTTCCAAGGGGAAGACCGCCTCGAAAATCGATGCCTTACTGGAGAAGTACCATCTCCCGACAGGCTATTTCGGTACCAATCGACGCAGTATGACTCGGGGGATTGCCATCGGATGGTTCTGGGGCTCGATCCCGATGCCGATGCAGATGGCGGGAGTAATGGCGGTCACACCGTTTATGAAATTCAACGTCCCCATTGCCATCGCCGTCGTGTGGCTGAGCAACCCCATCACCTACCCCGCGATCTTTTACGGAGAATACCTCATCGGCAATCTCCTCCTCGGACGTGAATCGATCGATGGTATTCAGTTAACCATGCACTGGTTTCATACCCATTGGGGGCAGATCGCCACTTCGCTGTATCTCGGCGCTTTTTTTGTCGCTACAGTGGTCAACGTCGGCGTTTATGCCCTGGTCAATTGGCTCTGGATCCGCTCCGTCAAGTTCGAAAAACACCACAAAGAAGCCCTGCGCCGCAAACGCAAAGCGCAGGAAACTTCCGCAACCTCATCCCCTGCCAAGGAGTCCTGAATGCCCACCCGAGATGATGCCCTCGCCCTCCTCCAAACATACAACACCAACCCCGCCCTCATCCAGCACGGCCTCCAGGTCGAAGCGTGCATGCGTCACTTCGCCCGAAAAGCCGGAGAGGATGAAGAGAAATGGGGGATCGTGGGGCTGCTCCACGATCTCGACTACGAACGCTACCCCGAAGCGCACTGTCACAAAGCCGCCGAAATCCTGCGGGAACACGGCTACGATGAGGAGATCATCCGTGCCATGATGAGTCACGGCTGGGGGATTGTCACCGAAGTCGAACCCCTCAGCCCGATGGAAAAAACTCTCTATGCTGTCGATGAGCTCAGCGGACTGGTCAATGCCTGTGTGCTGGTACGCCCCTCCCGAAGTATTATGGATCTGGGAGTCAAATCGGTCAAAAAGAAATTCAAACAGAAAAGTTTCGCCGCCGGAGTCGATCGTGCAATCGTCACCCGGGGAGCGGAGATGCTCGGAATAGAGCTGGGAGAGCTGATGGAAGAGGTCATCAGCGGAATGAAAGCCGATGCCGAAGCAATCGGTGTGGCAGGCTGAGATGTCCCGACACATGTACCTGTTCAGATTTCTCTTTCTGACCTCTCTGTTGACGGCGAGCCTGATGGGCAAAGACTACTTCATCAGTCAGGGTGACATGTGTACGGCTGCAATCGATCACCACTGCCCCAACGACCCTCTGGCAGTCAAAAACCTCCAAATTGCCCTTATGGCCGATAAAAAGCTCCATCTCAACATCCAACCCGATGGGATCTGGGGTCACGACACGGAAGTCGCTGTGACCCTGTTTCAATCTCTGTATGGTATTGAACCGGCCGACGGATGGGTGGGGCTCTCCACGAAGGCCAAACTCGACAAAGTTTACCACAGTCAACCCTTTTCTTTCCAGGCACAGGGGGATATCTGTGAAGAGGTCGACGGACAGGAGTGTCCCAATGACTACGAAGCGGTACGCAATCTCCAGATCGTCCTCAATCTCGATGAGAATCTCTCCCTCAAAGAGCCTGTCAAGGTGGATGGTATGTTCGGGGCACAGACCAAAGAAGCTATCATCGCTTTTCAAAAAGCACACGGTATGGTACAGATCGATGGCTGGATCGGTAGAGGGAGCAAGCGCATCCTGGATCAGCTGACTGAGGGAACCCTCTTCCCCCAAGTGCCCAAACGCTACCGCACCGCCAGCAAAGTCGTGCGAACATTCCGTCCCAGAGCCGGGAATTACAAGGATTTCAAGAAGTTCGGAGGCTACCCCCGGAGCTACAGCATCTACAAAAACGTCAAACTCCTCAAAAAGGCCAACAAAAACAACACCCACATCGTCGTCGATATCTCGCAACAACGGATCAAACTCTTCGTCGGCAACAAAGTCGCCATCGACTCCCCCTGCACCACCGGTGCCAAACGTAAAATCGAACCCAACACCAAAACCTACCGTGACAAGCACACGCCAAAAGGACATTTCAAGATCACCGAAAAGATCGCCGACAAACGCTCGACGATCTTCGGCAAACTCTATCGAAACGGTAAACTGGTCTGGCGAGGCGATCGGCGCAAGTACCACGGCCCCAAAGCTAAATACGTCGGTGCTTCCCTCAAAAATTGGATGCGCCTCACCAGCTCCGGCATCGGTCTGCACGGCAGCAAATACATCAAACGCTATCCCGCTACCAACGGCTGCGTCCGCGTACCCTACCGCGTCGTGAAGCAGGTCTTCAAATACACCAAAGTGGGCACCCACGTGGATATCGTGCCGTAGATCATGTTTTTTGCCATCCTCAACTTCACCCTCTCCGGCGCCATCATCCTCGTCGGGATCCTGACACTCATGAAAGTCAGCGAACCCAAAGAGGTAGTCTTCGCCTCGCTGCCGCTCTTTTTCGGCCTGCATCAGTTTGCCCAGGGGTTTGTATGGCTCGGGATGGAACACCTCATCAGCCCCCGTGCGCTCGAGATGGCCGAGATGGCGTTTGCCCTGTATGCCAAAGGACTCCTGCAATTCTGGGTGCCACTGGCCATCTGGTTCCTCGAACCCTCCGGCCGGCGTAAGAACATCGTGGGAGGTCTGGCGCTGCTCGGGCTCTTCCTCACCCTCTACTCGGTGTGGGCACTCTCAGCCGCCCCGATGCACGTGTACGTCCGCAACCACTCCCTCGTCTACGATACACCCAAAACAGAGTATTTCTGGCTCGGCGTCGGCTACGTCCTCACCACGATCGGCTCCCTGATCCTCAGCAGCAGCATCTCGATCCGACTCTTCGGCTGGCTCAATTTTTTTGGGTTGACCCTCGTGTGGCTGGTCAAGCCATATGCCTTCACTTCCCTCTGGTGCCTCTACGCCGCAGCAGTGAGCGTCCTGCTCTACTTCTATTTTGTCGAGCGTCGTATTGCCTTTCTCCAGAGAATCCGTGAGAGAGAATACAACCTCGGCACCAGACTCACCCGGGAGCTCACCCGCCTCGAACGCCGCTACCCCGTATGGCGGGAAAAAGTACGCAGGAAGTTTTTGTAACAGCGAAGGAAGTCTGATGGGAATTGTGCTTATCGTGATTGCTTTTTTCGGAGTGGGGTTACCCAATATGCTGCATGCTCAAAACCCGACGGCGCAAACCGCTCCACAGACACCGACACACCCTTCATTCATGGAGAAACAACTTTACAGCGTTTTAAAAAAAGAGATAGAGTCCGGATATGCACTGGATAAAATGCCGTGCCCCGACAACTGTACCGTCGTCCCGCTTGTCATTGACAAAAAGTATATGGATGCCGAAACTACATTTCTGAAACAGTACCTGAAAAAAAGAGGAATATCCTTTTTGCCTCCCTCAGCATTTACCGCCAAAATGAAAGCCTACTTTCATGTCGATCCCTCTCAGGGAAGTCGCATGCTCTATTTTGACTGTGAAGAAGCCAAAGGTTTGAAAGATCTCGTCGCTTTCAGCGATTTTTCCCGTCCGGTTTTTGGCCTCTATATCAGTAAAGAGGGGCTGGTAACCTATGTGTATCGTTTGCCGTATCTGATCAATTATCAAACCCATTACCCGAAACTATATCATCGGGAAAAAGAGCTGTCCCGTACCATGTATGATGACCACCATGTTGCAATCGGCTCGAGGGAATTCTGGTATGAAGAGTATCAGGATATTCACGGATACAGAGAGCATCAAAGCATTGATCACGTCATCCGTGCCAATCTGGACACCGTATTCAGACTCAATAGATACCTGCTGGACGGGGATCAAACCCAGTTTGAATGGCTTTACAAACATACAACAATCCTGCAAGACCTTATGCCGGTATATGGCTATGCAGGCGATGACAATCTGATAAAACATCTTTTAAAGAAAGGCCACATCAAGGATCTGCTCTGGTACAAAGGGTGCAGGCACCGTGTCGATCTGGGCGAAGACTACACGTATAATGGTACGCTTGAGATACACACAAACGTATTCAACATTATCGCGGAAAAACTCAAAAACAAAACATTCAAACGACCGGAGGACACCCCTTATCTGCATGCGATTTGTAAAGAAATCGGTGATGTCCAGGAGGAAAGAAAGCTCACTACCGATGAAAAAGTTCACCTAAAAAAATACCTTCTGAATTTCATGCATCGCTACCTTGACGACAACCAAACGGCAATGACCTGCATGAAGCCTTCCCGATAGCTTTTAGGAAAAGAGCTGGGGATTTATCCCCATAAGACTACCCTACTCCATCTCCCGCTCACGATTCCGCAG
>WFSU01000200.1 GCA_015485845.1 Nitratifractor sp.
CGGCGCTGCCATCCGGCTTACCATCATGGTTAGTATCTTTGTAGAGTTTAACTTCTACACCACTCATCGGCGTATCGCCGTTATTGTCATTGTTGGTGTCTTTGGTCACGTGACCGCTGAGTTCACCCAACAGGCGGTAGTGGCTCGGATCGGTATCGGTGACGTGGTGTTGATGGTGATCTACCCCTTCTGCCTTACCAATGTTGGCATAGGCTACGACATTAGCAGTACCCGTTTTGAGACATGTCATGGACTGACCCGGATTCAGGGCATTAGCCGGGCAGGCAATGGCACCGATCTTGTCATCGGTTACAGTAACATGGTTCAATTTCACGTTTCCGGTATTCTTCACCACGTATTTCCAGGTCACCGTCTCTCCCCGGTTCAACGCTGCTGCTTGTGCTGCTGTATCGGCATCATGACCATTGGTCGATTTCTCAATATCGACAGAAGGTTTGGATTCATCAGTCATTTTATAACAGAACCCTTTGAAATACAACGAGTTAGCCGAAGGAGCGGAACCGCTTCCATAAGTCGGATCTTCATAGTGCACCAGATAAGCTTTGCTGGCGCCGGTAGGCAACGTAACGGTACCGAGGTCAGTAAACAGTGTCGCATATTCTCCATTGGGTACATCCGTCGTGTACGAGGTGTTGACCCGATGCCCCAGCGCATCAACAAAGACAATTCTATCCTGTTCATGCTGCTGGTCGTTATGAGCCGAACGTCCATGATATCCATCCCAGGTCAAAGCATTTTCGATGGTGATTTTGAAGGGGTACTGCATCGCACTTCCGAAGACACTGGTGATGTCTACTTTGGTCGTTCCTCCATCATAAAGATGGTATCCATTACCCGATTTTTCGTACTTCTTGTATCCGGAAGGGCAGGTCAGCGGGGCAAGGATTCCTTTGTAATGGCTGGGATCATTATCGGTCACTTGATGTCCATGTGGGTCTTTTCCGACAACAGTTCCTTTATTGGCATATTGACCCAGTTGCGCCACGCCTGTTTGGGTACATGTCATACTCTGTCCGGGGTTTAATGTACTGGATGGACAAGCAATTGTACCAATCTTATCATCAGTCACCTTGACGTGAGACAGTTTCACGTTTCCGGTGTTTTTGACCACATACTTCCATGTGACGGCACTGCCGATGACCAATGTAGGTCCGGTGCCGCTGTCGGCGTCCTGTCCGTTGGTCGATTTCTCGATGTCGATCTTCGGCGCACCCAGCTGAGTAACCCGATAACAGAACCCTTTGAAATAGACGGAGTTTGGTGACGATGCCGAACCCGAACCGTAAACCGGATCCTCGTAATGGACGATGTAGGCTTTTTGGGCTCCATGCGTCAGGTTGATCGTACCGAGATCTGTCGTCCGGTCTCCGTAATTGACATGATCGGCGACATCAGTCGTATAGGCACTGTTGTACCGATGGTTCTGAGCATCGACAAATACAATTCGTGCCTGCTCATGCGTCTGCACCGTATTTTTCCGGTTGGCGTACCCATCCCAGGTGAAGGCATCTTGGATCTCCACTTTCGATGCGTTCTGAATGGTGTTTCCGAAGGTGGAAGTGATCTCCAGACGTGTAGTAGCTCCATCAACAAGATGGAGACCTTTGTGGCTGTTACTGTCGTTTCGATACAGTTTGAAGCCTGACTGGCATGTCAATTTACGATAAATTCCCATGTCAACAGTCGTAACATTGGCTCCCGGAGCCAGCGTGATTGACGTAACCCATCCATTCTGCGGGTTGGCATCCGAGTCTTTGGCATCATTCCCGCCCTGGTCTTTAGGGGAAATCACATAACCGTTCGGCAGAGAGTTGGGGTTGAAAAGGAGTTTATAATTTCCGGGAGTAAGGTTGTTAAACTGATAATGACCACTCCCGTCGGTTTCTGTAGAGGCTAAACTGTTTTGATTGCCATCGAAGAGGCGGACACTGACACGAGGCACCCCCATTTCGTTGGCATCTTGGATACCGTTTTCGTTGCTGTCGTACCAGACAAAGTCTCCGAGGCGTGCCTTGGCTCCATCCCCTTTACAGGCAATCGCCTCGTAGTCGGAAAACATGGGGAAATGGAGCATCTTGGTCGCACGACCGGTATTTTTGTTGATACGCCACATGCTGTTGCGTTGATTACCGCTATCACCAGTGACACCATAAAGAATATCATCCTGATAGAAAGTCAACCCCTCCATGTCATCCACTTTTTTACCGTCAGCCGTATTGACCAGATAAGCAATATCCGTCACAGCACCTGTCACCTTATTGATCTTGACAAGATGATTGTGACCGCCACCGGTATTGGCACTGGCATACATTTGTCCGGAGAAATCAATAGCAATATCATCAATATCGTACACACCGATTGCCTGCTTCGTTTTGACTTCTACGTAATCTTTACCCGCCCCGAAGGCGTTAGGAATATACTTGCCTGTCAGAGGATCAATTTGGAACAGGACATCGTTCTTGCCCCCTCGACGCGTCACTCCGTACAAAACACCACTGACCGGATCAAATTCCAAGCTATCCACATCGTTGAATTTTACAACACCCAATGCTCCATGATAGCCTTGTCCAAAATAACCAATCAGTGTGAAGATTCCCGTCTGAGTATTGATACGGCCAAAACGACCAGAATCGGCACCATACAATACGGAATGATCGAGGTTGAATGCCATCGCTTCCACTTCCGGAGCATTGAAGTTGCCGATATCCTGGAAACCGGAGCCGTCGGTAGAGACATACGCCAGTTCATCGTCCTCTTCGGAAGCAACATAACAGATATTTTTAGTCGGCTGGTTTTTATACAGACCCATATCCCAGGTCGGATCGCTCTCACCATAGTCGAGTTGGGTGGGAGCCGTTACCCCATTGGCATCGGTATCACTGTCTTTGGTGTCATTGCCACCGTGGTCTTTGGGGCTTACGTGATAGCCGGAGGGTACCGTGAATTTGAGATGATAGGTTCCCGGATCCAGGTGGGAGAAGTGATAGTAGCCGTTCCCGTCTGTCGTGGTGGTTTTGCCGGTATACTGGCTACCCTTGTAAAGCTTCACATGAATTCCCTGGATACCATGCTCGTTGCTGTCCTGAATACCATCGTGATCGGAATCGTACCAGACACGATCCCCGAGGGTTGCTTCGGGCTGATAAATTCCCATATCCCAACTCAGATCATTTTCACCGTCATTGAGCGTAATAACACCGGTTCGACCCGTATCAGGATCGGGATCGCTGTCTTTGGCATCGTTGCCTCCTGCATTCTGAGGTGAGACAAAATAGCCTGCCGGCAATGTTTGAAGATCAAACGCCACACGATACTGTCCGGCGTGAAGATTACTGAAGTAGTAGTGACCGTTTCCATCAGTATGGGTAGTGGCAGCAACGTGATTACTGCTGTCGAGCAATTCTACTTTTACATTCTTGACACCACTCTCACCTGCATCTTGAATGCCGTTTCGGTTGTTATCGTACCAAACACGGTCACCGATTTTGGCCTGAGCACACGAAACAGTCCAGGTATCATCATCCCGGACACCGGGAAGACCTGATCCATTTTTGGGATTGACCGGATGGCCAATCGCATGGGCGGCATTGACCAAACGAGGGCAATCACTGTTTTTGGGCGTATACGTTTTATCAAATTCATGCACACTTCCCGCATAAGAGACGGTACTCCATATTTCATGGTTCCCACTCGGTTTCAGAAGAGCATCATAGACATGCAGCCCTCCATGCAGAACAACATCCCCACAATTCTCAACTCGGAAATGGAAGGTAAGGGGCACACCCGGTGTCAATGTATTGGGTCCGGTTTTTTTGAATGTGACACAAGACTTGTAGAAACCAAAATCGATATGCGTTTTATCACCACACGAACACAAAGAAATCGTCACATCATGCGTCGTTTCATCCCCATCGCTGTCACGTGTATCATCGGTACCGGCATCTTCTTGTGTCGCATACCAATCCACGGCCGTACTGGAACCATCAAAAATACCTCCCGATGCAAAGTTACTATCCATAATTTTGATACGATAAGTTGTTCGCGGCAAATTAGTAAATTCATAATAACCATTGGCGTCCGTCAACGTTGTTTTCAAGAGGTTGTTATTGCTATCATAGAGCCCCACTACAACATGCTGGAGAGTAGGTTCACCGCCATCACGAATGCCGTTGACCTTATGGCTATGGCTGAAATATTTATCATGCCAGACTCGACCCGCCAGCATGGCTGTATCGCTCGACTCTCTGCGCATGAAGCCGAAATCAAGCGTATCGTCGCTCTCCCCGGTACCTCCTGTTGTATAGCCAATCGATGAATACCCGGTTTTCAACACACCACTGTCACCATCGCTATCCCGCGCATCGTCGGCAGGATCATTTACGTTCTGCAGTGTGGGAACTTTCCCGCTAAGGTCGTCACCGGAGATACGTAATTCATAATAAGTGTGCGGTTGAATAACATATGAGTTTAATAAGTTGTGGTTACTTTCACCACCAAAATAATAATGGCCTGATGAGTTTGTTTGACCGGCACCCACCTTTTGATCAACCGATCCATCACCATTAATATCTGCCCAGAGCTCAATAGGGATTCCGGCCATACCACCTTCACTGGAATCTTGAATACCATTGCGGTTACTATCGTACCAAACTTTGTTCCCAAGATGGATCGGAGTACCGCCTTCGCATGCGACAGCTTCGTAATCAGAATAACTTGAAAAATGCTTTATTTTTTTAGCCGTGGCTGTATTTTTATTGATGCGCCATAAACTGTTGATTGCGTCACCTCCATCCCCGGTCGTTCCATACAATATATCACCCTGAAAAAAAGTCAACCCCTCCATATCATCCAAATCATTATCTTCCGGATCGGTCGTCAAGCGCCCCATGTCCGTGATATCACCGGTTGCTTTGTTAACCTTGATCAGCCGGTCTCCCCCGTCGGAATTATTAGCGATGGCATACATCTGACCGGTCGCATCGATCGCGATATCGTCGATATCCGATAAACTCAATTCAGCACGTGTCTGAATGGCGACATAATCTACACCCGAACCGAAAGCATTATGTATGTAGGATCCGGTATCGGTATTGATCTGGAAGAGGACATCGTTTTTGCTGCCTCCCCGGCGGGACACGCCGTAGAGAATTCCACTGATCGGATCAAATTCCAGGCTGTCAACATCGCTGAAGTGAACCGTTCCATCTGCTCCATGGCCACTGCCAAAAGAACCGATAGCCGTGAAATGACCATTGCTCAGAGTAAGTCTGCCCAGTTTGCCTGCATCCGCACCGTACAACACGGTGTGACTAAGATTAAAGGCAATAGCCTCGACGTTGTCCACGCCAAGTTTTCCAATGTCTTTGAAATTACTACCGTTTGATGCGATCGAGATCAATTCATTTTTCGAATCGGAAACGGCATAACATGTAGGATTGCTTCCTGCCTGCAATGAGGTGAAAGTACTGAGAAAGATGACAAAAAAACTGCGTAGAAAAAAGTGCAGTACTGTGGTGGGTGTGGGTGCGCTCATGGCTTTTCCTTATAATTAGGGAATAGTGATGATTGCAACCCGACTCTCTTCCCTCCCCAGGTAAAAGACCCGTAGCTTTCCGTCCTTGCTTCGCAGCAAGTTTGGCTTTTAATCAATCACCATTGTAGCATAATTCTGCAAATTTGGCAAGAGGGAGAAAAGAGGCATTTTTTCGGCTTCTTCCGTGAACCAAGCCTCTCGTTCAAGCTCCTGCTTGCCTCAGCAAGATATCCAGACGTCACAATGGTATCAAGAAAAAGTCAAAAAATAATCAGCGGAATCAATGTGTGGTATTATTGGGGATTTTTACAACCTGCCAATCCTGTTTTTCCGGAGACCATTTCGCAGAAAAATGGGTGCGATCTTCTTTCGCTGCCTGAGCAACGAGGCTGTAAGAAAAGGGAATAGTCTGTAACTCCAGCTGATTTCTGCCCGAGAGATGTATCTTCCGTATGTGGGCATTGGGGTCGGGAAGCTCAAGCACTTTATGGGGCGCAGAAGCCAACCCTCTCCCCCGGGTGATGTCAAAAGCATACAAACCGTTGTCACGAGCCGAACCGGCAAGAAGAAATTTGCCCCTGTCCGTATGAATCAGACGCAAGGTCAAAGCATCAAATCCTTCCACGCGCTGCACAATACGTTTGTTCGCCGGATCAATATGGTAGATCACGCCTCGCTGGTGACGATAGTCCGATTCGTCAATGGCAGCAACCCACAATGTATGGTCATCACAATCATAAGCGATGGCATTGAGTCCGTACGGGTTTTGTGCTCGGGGGTTGACATCCTCAAAATCCATAAATATCTTTATTTTTCCCGTCGTCGTATCGAGACGGAAGAGTTTTTTCTGGAGGGTAAAGGTACTCGGGTGAATCGAGATATACGGTGTGGGGATGAGATAGAGATTGCCGACCGTATCGAGGGCATAGGTGCTGAAGTGGGCATACTGTTCCCACTGTTTCGGGTGCAGTACCTGGGTAAAGTTTTTACCATAACGCAATGCTACGCCGGTGTAGTGTTTTTGGGAGAGGTCGATCATCACCGGCTGAGGAATGTGCATCCGGCGCAAAAATCGGGGCGGTCGGGAGCATGTGCGAGAGGGAGAAAAAGTTCCAAGATTAAAAGCGTGTACATCAGAAGCCTGACTCTGACCCTGCTTGGCGATGATCACGAAGGATGCCAGCCCTGCGACAACAGCCAGCGCCACTGCGATCGGCCATAAGCGCTTCACTGTATCGCCTCACATCCACTTATCAGGATCAAGGGGTCAAGCCGCCTGCTGCTCATCTCTCGGCAGGAAACGCATCGCTACGGCGAGCGTCCCAAGGAGCATGAGCAACAGAGCGAAACTGCTCATAGCATCCGCTGCGTTTCCGTCTGTACAGTCACAGTCGGGATCTGCTTCATTTCCACCACCCGATGTATCCGTATCAGCTGAAACATTATGAGGCGTGTCAACTTTTAACTGTGCTGGATCAATATCGTCACAACCACCATCTTTATAGTCAGGATCATTATCTTGATCATTGGTGCACACACCGCTACCTGGTACCGAGTCGTTATCTGAAAGATTTTGATCATTTGTTGCCGATTTAATCTCGGCTATGTTCACAATTTTTCCTGATGCATTATTATTAATTTTAAACACAATCTTTCTGATAGTACTCTTTCCGGGCTTCAAGGCTGGAATAGGACTTTTCAACTCGGCGTCATTCCCATTTTGCTTCCAATTGGAATCATTCAGAGTAAGTTTATCAGGAACAATATCACGAATTTGAATGTTTTTGGCTGTAACGGTTCCCTGATTGTAGACGGTAATGACAAACGTCACATTATTGCCCCGCTTAAACTTTGTACCCTCTGGAGCATCAACCTGTTTTTTGATTGCGAGATCGAAGTGCTGCTCGACAATAATTTTTGCCGGGTCGATGTCATCACAACCTGTCGCGTTAAAATCGGGATCGTTGTTGTGATCACCTTTGATACAGGCACCATTTCCTGGCGTTGAGTCTCCATCAGAGAGATTAAAATCATTTGTTCCTTTTGAAATCTCAGCAAGGTTGACAATTTGGGTACCTTGGTAATCTTTATCGATGGTAAAGGTTATATTGACATCTCTACTGGCATTTGCCTCAATTGCACCTATATCAAGTGTTGTGATATTATGATCCACTTCACTCCAGGACTGGCCACTCTTCAAAATCAGACCTGTGGGGACATAGTCTCTCACTGTCACATCCGTCGCATCGACAGTGCCTTGATTGTACACCGTAATAGTGAAAGTAACATCATCACCTGCTTTACGCTTTCCCTCTCCAAGCAGTTTCTTGGTCAAGGCAAGGTCAAAGACATTTTTGACATAACCAAAGTCAACGGTCATGTTGCCCCAGGTGTTATGAGTATCGTCTTGGCCGTCTCCTCTATACGCTCCACTTTCTGTAGGCTCTGTTCCGACAAAGAGGGAATAATATCCACTACAATTACCATCTTTAAAATTGGAATCGTTTTCGCTGTCGTTGTTGTCTCCAGTACTGAGTGTCTGGGTCGGGAGATAGCGGAACGTGTTATCATCGCTTACCGGAATACCGCCCGTGACACATACACGATAATCTCCTTCGGCAAGACCGGTGAATTCATAGGTGCAGTCATCGTTGGTCGTCGTGGTAGCGACGGTGTGGCCTGCCTTGTCCTGCAAAGCAAGCTTGACGCCGCCTATGCCAGGCTCACCCTCATCCTGAATGCCATCTTTATCTTCATCAAGCCATACACACGATCCGATGCTCACCGGCACGACGCTGAGCACCTCAACATCACCGCCGATGCCTTTGTAGTCAAATTTTTTATTTTCATTATTGACTTTCGTTATAGACGATTTGACAGCTTTGAAACCTGCAGCTCTGTCAAGTGCTGCTTGATCTGTAATAGTAAAATTACCATCAAATTGCATAAATCCATGTACACCTATTTCTGTACTGATGTCCGAAGAAGTCGCATAGAGATCATATGTACCATTTTCATCTTGCCAAACAGCAACACCCCCATATCCATCATCCGGACCATAATCGAGTTGGTTTTGTGTGCCGCCGTTTTTAAATCTCAAAGGTATGCTTCCTGCATCATATCGTTCTTTATCAGAATGACCGGTTCTCTCAGTGGCATCATTGGTGCCGACCGGATCATTGCTATACGTTGTTTTTTGCTCATCGGATGGTGTTGTCTTGGAGCTCGGTTTGTTGTACTTACCCTCATCATTCTTTTGAAGGAGATACACCACGCCACCATGGTTGTAACTGGTAGCAAAATTGTTTTCGCACCCAACCCTTACACCCGCCATCAGCTCGCCATCAGGAGTAAATGCCAAATCTGAAAATGCTGCCCATACTCCATCATTAACTCCTGAGCCACCAATGTTTTGGCTATAAGGGATATCATCAACTAGGCGGGCATCTTGACTTTCAAATGCACCGGTATCCATAGGGCTATGCCCTTTAAAGCTTCCATCAGTATTGAGTGCAACTGAAAAAATTCCCGGCTTATAGGAATGATCACCTATTTCAATCGTACCAAAAAAGAGCTTGTCACCCAGGGGAGAAATGGCCAAACCATAAGCTGAACCATTTGATGTAACACCACCAAGACTCGTATCAAAAGTATCTGTCAGAACGGTACCATCTTCGGCTACACGATAGATTTTCCCATCTGAGAAGTTGGAAACAAAAAATTGATGATGGAACTTATCATAAACGATATTGCCAAGCCCAGGTCCTGTTTGTCTAATGACTTTAGTATCGGGTCTTCCACAAACTTGATGAGTAATCGTCATTTCGTCTTGCGGTAAAACAGCAAAAGGCTCGGCAGTACCACTTGTACCGTCAATTTTATAGACGGTTCCAGCCGCACTCAGGTTGTTCTCTCCCCCTCCTATCTCGCCATAACGTACAGGTACTTGTGCTGTATCCGAGGCACCCTCTCCTGTGTAACCAGGCGACCAGTTTGCTGAAGCCGTCACATATATATTTTTATCCTTATCGAGAGCGATTCCATAAACATTTCCAAGCTTTTCAATCGTCCAATCATCATATGTACGTGTTTGGCTAAAATCGCCTACCGGGCGTTTCGCATCCCAAGCAGAGTTATTATAATCACGATAAATATGCTTATGTGTATCATAAATGCGTAGCACAGCATGATCATCACCGTTATTGGCATCCGGGGACACTCCAAAGGTATGCACTGCATATCCCGGTCGTAATGGCAAGGATATGGTTGCAGAAGCACCGCTTATTATACTCACTAGTGCCGCCGCGCCAAACGCCGCTCTCTTAAACATTGTTCTTTTCATGATTAATCTCCCAATTAAAGCGAAAAAATAGTACAACCCGGCCATCTTCGCCCGATAACGAAGACCCGTAAGCTTTCCGCCCTGATCTCACGAGCAGTTTGGCTTTTCACGAGTGAATGTTAACATAGCCAACCTTGTTCTATACTTAAAAATATTAAAAATTATCGTAAAAAATATTATTATAATGGTAAAAAATATTAAAATGAACTTATTGGTGTGAATCTCGGCCCGACCGTACAGGGCCAGATTTTAATAATCGGATTGCCATCCTCACCGATACGCGTGTCTGCCCAACAATACTCATGCCCCTCACGTGCATCATTACGAATACGGGGGATATACCACAACACCGGATGTCCGTTCCGGATCGACTCTCCATTGAGATAGGACTCCGGCCCGTCCTGATCCAGTCGACAACACGATCCAAGGGTCAGCATATCACGGTCTCCTTCGTTTTCCTTGAATTGCGTCACAAAAAGGTGGGCATTGTCTCCCCGACTGTTGTCACCAAACTGCCCATGATTGGGTTCGAGATAATAGCCCCGCTTCGGATCCGATGCTGCCGTGATCTTATACGGATATTTCTTCTTCACTTTGGCTTCACTGCCACGGACGTGTTCTTCTCCTTCCTGTGTCCACTGTTTCCATCCATTATCATAAGCATAAAATGACTCATGAGCATCCACAGCCATATCGATTCGCATCACCGGACGGTAGATCGCATTGTCCCCGCAGCCTCGTCCTTTATTGACCCCCACGACTCGAAAAGATCCGTCATGGTAAAATTCAAATCGATTCTCGTAACGGTAGTTGCACGCCATCGGCCACTTAGGATTGCGAAAATCCTGCGTGAGCATGAAACCGTTTCCATCATGGAGAGGACGCACCTGCGGGCCGTTGAACGCCAGTACCACTGATGTGGAAAACATCGGACACCCCATCGCATCATTGTATCCAAAGGCATACCGACCCCCTTCGCCCCGGACATACTCCACACGGCGCCCCTCAATATACGTCTCAGTCGATGTATCGAGGCTCTCACCCCCACCCTCCTGCTGGTATGCTACATGCCAGTCGACGATCTTGGCCGAGTGGAGCACCGGCTTGTCATGAAACTGCACATCGCGAATCTCCAGACCATCCGAAGCCGTCAAACGGTAGATGATTTTCCATCCGTCGCGCTCGAGAATCGTGTCTCTCTGACAATACTTCTCCATGATATAGCGGTTTTCGAGGCTCCGCTCGGAGATACACGCCGGTGTCGTGGTCTTGCCAAGCCCCGCCCATTTGGCAGCGGCAAGGCGCAGCTGGGTCAGATCGATCACCGCCCACAACGCCCGCTCCTTCTCATGATCGGCAAACGTCGGGGCGACACAAAGATGGGCTGTATTTTCACAGGGGGACTCTTTCATACTCCCCCGGACATTGGCCATCGTGATATCTTTCCGTGACGGGAGACGCCCCAGCTCCTCTTTGACCTCCGGAGCATTCAGTGCAATCGCTTCGGCCACTTTTTTGAGGCGGTAGCTGATGTCCGGCTGGGCGTTGGGAAAATAATCGACCGACAACACTTTCCCAGCCTCCGTATCAACGATCGCCCGGGTCGTGGCATTGGTGACAAAATTGTATTTTTCGGCTTGATAACATGGGTGAGATCGGCAAATGACTTGTGCCGCTTTATCAAGAGAAGCTACCGGCGCCGGAACGATCCGCATCATGTCGTTATGCATCTGCTTGTCACCGGATCGGGTGTCTTTAAGAAAAGCAGCGTCTTTCAGGAGCAAAGCTTGAGCTTTTTTGCCGCCGGCATCCAGTTCACTCCCATCCAGCGGCAAAAACCCTTCCCCTTGTGCGATACTTTTCTTCAAATCCGACAGGTACGCCTGTACTTCCGGTACATTCCGATAGGTTGCCGGATCGTACTGCGGTAAAATAATCTCCTCGGAAGCAACGGCCTTAGCCGAAGAAGCAGGTTGAGAAGCTGAGTGTTGTGGGAGAAACCAATACACTGCCAGCCCCACTGTCCCGGCAACAAGGATTCCTAAACTTATTTTGACTTCCGTTGTCATTTTTCCTCTTTCATTTTTTCTCATACATCTGATTATCAGGCGGGACTGAAGTCTCCGCTTCCGGGGTCCCCAACGAGTACGCGACTGAAGTCACGTCCCCAATTACCAATTACCATTTTATCCATCCATCGCAAAATAAAAGGGTGGACGACTCTCAATGATCATCACAACACCCACCGCCATGAGCGTAAACAGAGAAGCAATCAGGATTATACGGGTACGATCATGAACAGGGGTCTCCAACATCGGCACCATCGGCGACAGGACAAACAACACCATAAAAAGATGCTGCACACGAAAGCCATGCCATCGATCCAGCAGAGCTGCCAGCAACGCCACCGTCGCACCGAAAAATACCTGTTGCCAGGGACGGGAAGGGGTCGTACGGGGATCGGTCAGCATAAAGGCAATGAAAATAATAAACGCAACTGAATAAAACCGTTCCCAGATCGTCTCGAATGTCAACACCGGATCGTATCCAACCAGCACAAGATATTCCAACACGAGATAACTCACCACAAAAGCCAGGGGAATCCGCCAGCGTGCTACCCGGATCAGGATGCCGGCTGCGAGCACCATGACCACTATTTCCAGCCATCGCGCGTCTCCCATCTGCCCCAGTACCACGTGTGCCCGATCGTAAAACAGAAACATTCCCATCATCAAAGCAAAATTCGAGGGATTGAAATAATGACGCGACTCCACCCTAAGCCAATGTTTCTGTACCAACGCCATCAGCAAAACAACCCCATAAATCCATCCCGGAGAAGCCACCAGCATCAACACGACCCCCAAAGCGGTGGACAACGCTGAAAATGAAAAATAGGTCACGACCCGCTGATGAGAAAAGATTAACGCATGTTCTACCACTGCCGCATACACCAGCCATCCGGCCACCGCCATCCAGCCCAGATAAACGTGTGCCGTAGCTTCCCCGATGACCCACAGAATAAGAAGGGTCAGGAACTGCTGCAACTGAGGGTGCAGGGCACGTGCCATGACTGTGGTATCAATCCGTGACGCTGGTGGTGCGGAGTGCATACCCCATCTTGCTGTGGGACTCAATCGGAAAATCCGGGAGAATCTGACGCACCGAATACACCAGTGTACGCAGAGAAGATTCGGCCAGAACACCGTCGGGCCATACTTCGTCAATAATGCTGTCGTAGCCGACGATTTGATTGCAATGTATCGCGAGTGTTTCGATCAGTTTGGCCTGTTTCTTATTGAGCCGTACCGGCGTATCCTTTCGGTACAGGGTATGCGTTTCCGTATCAAAATTAAACTCCGGTGAAATAATAATTTTGCTTTCTTGAATCACCTTGGCCGGCGTTTCCGTCTTTTTCTTTTTGTCTTTATCCACATGGAAGCGCTTGTACGCGATCCCCATGGCCACTTCGACATCTTTGGCACTGAAGGGCTTGGTAATGAAACCGTACGGGGAGAGCTCCATCACTTCCTCCAGCGTTTCCCCATCACTGTATGCCGAGATAAAAACAATCGGGATATCGTATTGCTGGAGGATACTTCGGGAGAATTGAATCCCGTCTTCGGGGCCTTTGATGTTGATGTCCATCAGGATCATTTCGCATGAGCCTTTCGTGATAGCAGCGCGGGCATCGGCGGCATTGTCATAGCATCCTACCACTTCGACACCAAAACTTTTCAATATATTCTGGATATGTCGCTGCGAAAGCAACTCATCTTCGACAATCATGACTTTGGATGGCAACATCATCATCCTGCTACTCCCCTCGTGCGAACATTACAACAATCGATACACCGTATTCACTGTTGACGGTGACCGAGCTCTCATTCAAAAATGCCGCCATATCCTCAATCATCGACACGCCAAGGGTATCATCCCCCAACGTAGACGGATCATACCCTTTGCCGAAATCCTGAACATGCAGCATGCACTTCTCCTCTTGAAGTGTGAGCGTGACATCTATTGTACCATTAAAATCATCATAAGCATATTTGATGGCATTGGAAACCGCTTCGTTGACGATCAAACCTACATTCAATGCCTGTTGCATATCCAATTCACACTCGCTGATCAGTGCATGAATTTCGTTGGAGGTCATGAGCTGGAGATTGTGTATGATTGACCCAAGGTACTCCTGCATGCCGATCATTTTACGTGATTTCTCATCATAGAGATTCTGATGAAGGTAACTCATCGCTTTGATGCGGTCAACATGATTCTGAAACATTTGTTTGTATTTGGGATCGTGGACTTTAAATGACTGCGTTTCAAGCAGTCCCATCATCACCTGCATGTTGTTTTTAATGCGATGGTGCATTTCCCGGAGAAGGAACGTTTTTTCACTCTGACTCTCTTTGAGGTTTTGTTGGCAACGCAGGTTGGCTTGTTCTGTTCGGAACAAGAGAAAGAGTATTCCGAGGGAAAGAAGGAGAGGCAACCCTATATAGAGTGCCATCACCCCGGGAAAAATCAAACATAAAACCCACGTCGAAATCATCCCCAATGCAACGATCAAAGTCAAACGGTAACTCTGTAAAACAGCTCCCATTTTTACAACTCCCATGTCCATACGATATTGTACCATCAACGTGGTTCTCTGGAGGTAAAAAGGCAGGCAATAAACCACCTGCCACGAAAGCCGCCTCGGGTCATCCCGTTAGAAATCGTAGGTGATACCTGCCGATACGACGTTGACGTTGGTATTCTGAGGAGAATCTTTGTACGCAAGGTTCTGCCAGTCGGCAAACAGCCCCCAGCCTTCCTCTTCATCCCCTTGAATCCCCTGATCACCGGACAAATCATACTCGATACCGGCGCCAAAGCTGAAACCGTTCTTTTTGAAATCCTTTGAGCCACCTTTCTTATTCTTGTTCTGGGTGCATAGCGCTTCTGTGTGGCCAAATCCAGCCAATCCATAAACATTCATCAGTGGCGTAACATGATATTGCGGTTTCAAAAATATACCGTAATGGGTCACCTTGCTGTTGGTAATGGCCAGACTGTTCTGAAGTGCCCTGGCTTCTACCCCGAAAAAGGGATTAAAATCGTACCCCACACGTATCGTTTCACCAAATGATGACTCTTTGATAAGTTTGGTTCGGTCGCAGGGACAATTACGACTTGCCCCCACCCAACTAGCTCCTATCCCTACATAAAAGGGATTGGGAATATCAACAGGAACCACGTCGGACTCGACGGGTTCATAATTTTTTCCGGCCATTGCATGACTGCTGGCAAGCAACGCTGACAGAGCAACTACACTCAACAACTTTTTCATTGCATTTCCTTTAGATTGAAATCTCACCCTGCAATCGTAACTTAATATTCTTTAGCATAAACTTAAAATTAATGAATATCAGATATTAATTAATAG